>JAIOSQ010000319.1 GCA_021107535.1 Bacteroidales bacterium
TCATTGCGCAGGCCATATGGTATTTCCTCGAAGGCTTTTACCAGCGCAAGGACGACTACCCGGCCAAGGCCCGCGACCAGTATGTGAAATTCCACGTGAAGATCAAAGACCACAAAGACGAGATCATCTTTTACAAAAGCAAGAAGAGCGAGCGCTGGTGGATGGAAGTGCCCGTGGAAACCAGTCTGAAGACCAAGTACGAACGCCATTACATGGTGCCCTGCTCCCACCGCGATTACCAGGATGCCTGCGATGACAACATCCCCGACCGCTGGTGGCAGGTGTTTCAGAAGATGATGTGAGTAGGGGACGGGGTGCGAGGTTCGGGGGACGGGGTAAATTGAATGATTAAATCCATTAGAAGAAAAAGTTACTCCCGGATATAGCTTTGAAAGTATTTTTATTGGTAGCGAATAAATTAGTGGTGGCGATGAAATAAAACATAAATCCACTTATTATTTTGGAAAAAGAAATGTTACAATAATTGCTGCAGGATATCCAACAAATATAGATTAAATGAAAAGAAGCTTCTTTTTTGTTTTTCTCCAGGTATTTGTTTACATATGCCTCATATCACAGCCAGCATTTATCATTGATATTTCTAGTGAACATAATGATTACACTGGAGATCTTGTTGAAGATAGTCCTGGACAATACTTAATTGTTGGATTCAGTGGTAATTACTGGCAACCTGAGACTTATAGGAGTTTTATTTATAGGATAAATAGTATAGGCGACACTATCGGTAAGCATTTTTACCTGCCGGATACAATATTTCTTTTTGATAAAATATCTAAATTTCAGGACGACCATTATATCGTTTTCGGTTCTTGTGCAAATGCACCAGAGTATAACGAAGATTTTATGGTAATGATTTTGGATGAAAATTTAGAGACTATCTCGTACAAAAGGTATCATTTCGCTGGCTATAATGACTATCCGGGAGTTAATATTTTAAATAGCAATAACAATTATTACGTTTGTGCGAGTATAAGAAATAAGCAAACAAATATTTATCATTCATTACTTTTAAAAATTAATGATCAGGGAGATACAATTAATTCAAGGATTATTAACGATCTTGGAGATGCCCAGCATGTTGGGGATATAGAGCTTTCAAGTGATAGAAAACTGTGGATTTTTGGCGATGGATTCAATAATAGTTCTGGAGGATCACGAATAATATATGATACTTTATTTAACTATATCAGATCTCATTTTTTTCCAGAGTTTGAAGGCATGAATATGAATGCTAAATGGATAACAGACAGCACATTGCTATTTGGCGCAAAATATCTTCATTTAGGAAGCTACCCCCAGGATGATGATATCGGAATTTCTGAAACCGATACATCTTTTTTAAACCTCGATATACACTATTTCGGATCAATTGACACAATAGACTATCCTGCGTGGGGGAAGATAATTGGTTTTCAAAATGAGGATAGCATCTATTATGCCGGCACACATAATCTAATATTTGATTTCTGGCCTGAATGGCCTTCATGGATTTTGTTTGGTCAGTTGGACAGGGAGCTTGATAAGCGTTTTGAATATTATTATGGTGGTGATGCATATTATCAAGCATTGGATATTATCGCCACTAGTGATGGAGGTTGTCTGATCAGCGCACTTAAATATGATTATACAACCCAGTACCAAGAGAATGACATCATAGTCCTCAAATACAATATAGAGAACCTGATAACCGATGTACCAGAGCATAAAATTAAGAATGAAAGTAATATCCTTGTTTATCCCAATCCTGGCATTAACCAAATTAATATATATTCAGATATCTCCGAATCACAGGTACTGATTTATAGTATTGACGGCCAATTGGTGTTTCAGAATGGCCTCAAAAGTGGTTTAAATTCAATATCACTACTTAACTTCAAGCCTGGAATGTACATATACAGGATTGTCTTAAACAATGAAATCATTAAACAAGACAAGTGGATTAAATTACATTAAAACAATTCATTGTTAATTCCAGAACCAGTAAACATTTCCAGGCGGAAATAGTTGAACACCTCATTAAAAGAATACTGAGTATTATATCTTTCATATAAGCAGTATATTAGGTGCGAGGAACAGGGTGCGGGGTGATTTTGAAATCAGATACCAGATATCAGATATCAGAAATCAGCCTTCCTCAGGTGGGAAATCAGAAATTCATCAATAATTCATAATTTTATGAAAAAACCAATCTACAGTTTATTGTTAATCTCTATTATTCTTTTACTTACTAATTGTGGAGGTAAACAACGTATTATATATGATGAAGTCGAAATTAGGGGTGATATAGTTTATTATCAGAACAAACCATTCACTGGTGTAGTGTGTGATTTCATAGAAAATAGTAGGCGTTTATCCTATGAAATGAAATACATTGACGGGATAAAAAATGGAGTATATAAACAGTGGTATGAAAATGGTCAATTACATTATGAAAAAAATTATAAAGACGGAAAATATGACGGATCATGTAAAGGGTGGTTTGAAAACGGTCAAATACGGTTTGAAGATAACTATAAAGACGGAAAACATGATGGTTTACAAAAAGGATGGTTTGAAAACGGTCAATTAAGGATAGAAGATAATTACAAAGACGGAATATTTGACGGAACACAAAAAGAATGGTATGAAAATGGTCAATTAATGTATGAATTGAATTTTAAAGATGGTAAAATATTATAATAGTTTGAGTAACATATTTTAGTCTGATTTTTCCTATTCCTTTACTAATGGAGCTTGAAAAAATGACTTGAAGGTTTTAATAACATATCAGTATCTTTACTGCTTGTAAAGATTTGAGTTAATGAAGAGACGAATAATTTTAATATTATCAATTTCATTAATAAGCCCGCTTATTCATTCGCAGATTCCAAAGAGTATTTGTGTTAAACCAGGAATTTCCATTGCATATATGCACAACAATGATGGTAAAACCTACACATACCCGGGAAGCTTTTATGTAGGTGTTAACCTGGAATTCATGCAACATAAATACTTCAGTATACTTACTGAAGGGGGATTTGCAACAAAAAGTGATCATTTTGTATATATCAGCCCTTTGTTTAAGGCAAGAATGGAATTTGGTAAATTTATTCCATATGTTTATGCCGGGCCCAGGCTGGATTTCCCGTTAACAACATATTCACAACGGCAGGCTGGAAGTAATGAGGAGTTCAACTTCTGTGTTTTTGGCCTGAGCTATGGCGTTGGATTGGAACTGATGTTCTGGCCCTTTGGGTGGGTTTTAGGTTTTCAACACCAATATGATATTTCAAATGTTCTGAATGAAAGTAAGGTCAGCCCTGAAAATATAAACTAGAATCACAGCAGGCTTATTTTCAGCAATGGCATGAGAGCATACTTTGGGAAAAGGGAATAGCAGGCATTACATCTGTCATATTAGCAGTATATTAGGTGCGGGGTGCGAGGACCGGGGTATGGTTTTGAAATCAGATATCAGATATCAGGAATTAGCAATCAGAAATTCATCCATAATTCATAATCCA
>JAIOSQ010000161.1 GCA_021107535.1 Bacteroidales bacterium
ACTATAAATACATGTGTTCTGATCCCGGACAGGAACTGATCATCAAAGATATTAAGGAACATGAGCTTGACCGGATCGTGGTTGCTGCCTGTTCACCTCGCATTCATGAACTGACTTTCAGAAAGGCGCTTGAAAATGCCGGGCTAAACCAATACCTTCTTGAAATGGCAAATATTCGTGAGCATGTTTCCTGGGTCCATACCGACAGGGAACTCGCAACAGCGAAAGCCGCTGACCTGATCAGGGCAGCTATTAAAAAGGTGGGCTATCACGAGTCCCTGGAAAAACTATTGGTGGATATAAACCCGGCGACCCTGGTCATTGGTGGCGGTGTTGCAGGTATGAGTGCAGCACTCAGTATTGCAGAAGCCGGTAAGCAGGTTTACCTGCTTGAAAGAGATGAAAACCTGGGTGGACATGCAGCCAATATTGACCTGAGTTTCCCTTACCTGAATTCAGTGGCATCCTTTCTGGGGCCAATGATAAGAAGAGTAAGTGAACATAAGCATATCAAGGTCTATAAAGGCACACTCATAGAAGATGTTTACGGTTATATTGGAAATTTTGAAACCAGCATCAAGCTGAAGGGAGGAGGAAAGGAAGATTTGAAATTCGGACATATTATCGTGGCAACAGGCCTTAAGGCATATGACCCGGCTCCCATCGAAAATTATGCATATGGAAGAATAAAGGATGTCATTACATCTTCTGAATTTGAACAAATGCTGCTGTCAGGTAAGATCCTCACCAGCGAAGGGAAAATTCCGGAACATGTGGCGATCATCCATTGTGTGGGAAGCAGGAATGATGACACCCATGTGTATTGCTCCAGGACTTGCTGTGCCACTGCATTAAAATTTGCAAACCAGCTGCGGTCTGCCTTGCCTGATGCCGGCATTTACGACCTCTATGCAGATATGCGTGCCTTCGGTAAAGGATGCGAAGAATTATATACTTCAACTTCAGGGCGGAATATTATGTTTCTGATGTTTGATCCTGAAAAAGACCTTCCGGTGGTTTCAGAGGCAATGCCGGATGAAGGATGCAAGATAATCATCAGAATGGAGGAAAAAATGTCGGGAGAAAATATTGAAGTTCCGGCAGACCTTGTGATCCTGATGACTGCAATGGAAGCCAGGGAAGATGCAAAGGATATTTCCCATACAGCAGGGATCAGCATGTGCGGCAATGATTTCTATATTGAAAAGCATCCCAAGCTTGATCCTGTAGCTACAACTACCGATGGGGTATACATTGTGGGTACATGCCAGGGCCCCAAAGATATACCCGAATCCATCTCCCAGGCCCGGGCAGCAGCAGCCAGGGTGCTGGCCGGTATCCTGAGGGGAACTGTAGCAGTGGAAGTCACCACGGCAGTGGTCAACGAGGATATCTGCTGTGGTTGCCAGACCTGCATCAGCGTATGCCCCTATTCAGCTATCACATTTCATGAAGAAAAAAATGTTTCGGAAGTAAATGAGGTCCTTTGCAAAGGATGCGGCACCTGTGGCTCGGCATGTCCTACCGGTGCGATCAGGAGCAGGCATTATACAGACAGACAGATACTGTCGCAGATTGAAGGAATGCTCAACCTGGGAAAACTAAAAAGAACACAAATTATTATTGAGGAGGCTTAATATGGAAAAATTTGAACCTAAGATCGTATCATTCCTTTGTAACTGGTGCTCCTATACCGGTGCCGACCTTGCAGGAACATCACGCATGAAGTATGCCCATAACATCAGGATCATCCGGGTGATGTGCTCGGGCAGGATAGATCCGACTTTTGTGTTGAAGTCTTTCCGTGAAGGTGCCGACGGAGTACTCATCTGTGGATGCCATCCGGGAGATTGCCATTACCATGAAGGAAACTACAAATGCCTGCGGAGGTATGAATTTATAAAGAGATATATTAAACAGATGGGAATTGATGAAAAGCGTATCCGGCTTGAATGGATCAGCGCCAGTGAGGGAAAGCAGTTTGCAGCCCTTGCCGATGAGATGAGAGAACAAATAGTCAGCCTCGGCCCTTGCGGGGTAAGAAAGGTGATCGAAAATGTTTCATAAACCATTAACATCATGGAAAAAGAAAAAAATGAAAAACTAAAGCTGGCTATATACTGGGGTGCTGCCTGTGGTGGCTGCTGCGTTTCAGTGCTTGATGTGCATGAGCGATTACTGGAAATTGTTGCATCAACCGACCTTGTGTTCTGGCCCCTTGCAATGGATATAAAATACAAGGATGTAGAAGAAATGCCCGATGGCTTTATTGATGTGTGCCTGTTCAATGGTGCCATCAGGAACAGTGAGAATGAACTTATGGCTGTGCTTCTTCGGCAAAAATCAAAGATCCTTGTTGCATACGGATCCTGTGCCCATATGGGTGGAATTCCTGGATTGGCTAATTTCCATGATCGCGATACAATTTTTGAACGGGTTTATATGGATACTGAATCGACAATAAATCCTGAAAAAATTACACCCCGGCCCAGGTTTGAAATACCGGAAGGTATATTGGAATTACCTGCTTTTTACAATGATGTTCTGACTTTAGGCAGTGTTGTTTGTGTGGATTATTATATACCGGGCTGTCCTCCAGAGAGCGAAAGGCTGATGGAGGTGTTCAGGGCCATTGTTTCAGGGGATGAACTTCCATCTAAAGAAAGTGTGATCGGTGCACTGGATAAAAGCCAGTGCGATGAATGTAAACGTAAACAATCAGATAACAAATCAGTAAAGAAATTCTACCGGCCATGGGAAATAGAAGATGACGGAGAAACATGCTTCCTTGAACAGGGAGTAATATGCATGGGGCCGGCAACAAGGGGAGGGTGCGGCGTCCGCTGTATTGAGGGAAATGCCCCTTGTCGTGGGTGCTACGGGCCCCCTTCGGATGTGACTGATCCCGGAGCCAAGATGATGTCCGCCATTGCTACCATGATCGACTCAAATGATCCGGAAGAAATTAATAAAATCCTTGATTCAATTGAAGATATTGCCGGGACATTTTACAGGTTCAGCCTGCCGGCTTCAATATTGCGAAGAAAGGTAATGGAGGAAGCAAATGTGGATTAACAGCTTGTGAATAGATAAATATTAGACACATGAAACAACACATAACCATTGATCCCATTACCCGCCTGGAGGGACACGGAAAAATTGAAATATTTCTGGATAA
>JAIOSQ010000007.1 GCA_021107535.1 Bacteroidales bacterium
AACAACAGAAACGATAGAATTAATTTAATGCAAAAATTCAATAAATATGTTACTTAGCTTGACGCAAATACGAGGACTCGGGGTCGAAATGAACATCTAATTATTAGAGGGGGAAATGGCGGGGCGCGCACAGCGCGCCCCGCCATTTCCCCTTGTTTAGATAACGATTATGTCATCTCGAAGGAACGAAGGACTGAGAGATCCCCTAAGCTTGCTTTTCCTAAGAAGATAGTTTTACCGGACACTATTGACTCAAAATTCAAAATTCTCCACTATCAATCCTTACTAATAATTAATCACTTGGAATTAATCATTCCTGTTTGATCAATCATAAAAGCATATTCAAGAGCAACTTCCTTATATCTCCGAAATCTTCCTGAAGCGCCTCCGTGGCCGTAATCCATATTCACCCGGAGGATCAACAGATGGTCATCGGTTTTCATCTCCCGTAATTTGGCAACCCATTTGGCAGGCTCCCAGTATTGTACCTGGGAATCGTGTAAGCCTGTTGTTACGAGCATGGCCGGATAATCTTTCTTTTCCACATTGTCGTAAGGTGAATAGGATAGCATATAATCATAATACTCCTTATCATTGGGATTGCCCCATTCATCATATTCACCGGTGGTTAAGGGTATGCTCTCATCAAGCATGGTGGTGACCACATCCACAAAAGGAACGGCAGCTACTACGCCTCTAAAAAGATCAGGGCGCATATTTATTACGGCACCTACAAGAAGCCCCCCTGCACTACCACCCATGGCAAACAGCAAATCTTTGCTTGTAAATTTCTGATCTATCAGGTATTCTCCGCAGCTGATATAATCCGTAAACGTATTTTTCTTTTTCAGTAATTTTCCATCCTCATACCACCAGCGACCCATCTCCTCACCACCCCTGACGTGGGCAATAGCATATACAAATCCCCTGTCAAGCAAGCTTAGCCTCACAGAGCTAAAATAAGGATCCATGCTCGCACCATAAGAACCATATCCATATAATACCAGTGGATTATTGCCATCTTTCAGGAGGCCTTTTTTGTAAACCAGGGAGACCGGCACCTTCGTCCCATCATCAGCAACGGCAAAGATCCGTTCCGCAAAATAGTCATCAGGATCATATCCACCCACCACTTCCTGTCTCTTTAACAGTTCAGTCTCACCCGTTTTCATATTATAATCATATACCGAATTAGGAACCGTCATGGAAGTATAGCCATAGCGCAACACATCCGTATCAAAATCCAGGTTGGTAGAAAGATATACCAGGTAAGTTTGTTCTTTAAAATCAATATAGTAGTCATTTTCGCCATCATGGCTGAGCACTCTCAGTTCAGTCAGCCCGTTTTTCCGTTCCTGCAACGCAAGGTATTCATCGAATACATCATAGTCTTCAAGCATAACATTTTCCCTGTGCGGGATAATTTGCTTCCAGTTTTCAATAGTTGTATTGCTAACAGATGTTTTCATCAACCTGAAATTTTTCGCCTCATAATTGGTTCTGATATAGAAGCTGTCTTTATAATGGCTGACAAAATACTCCAGGTCTTTCTGCCGGGGCTGAAAAACGGCAAATTCACCATCGGGGTCCGATGCTTTCAGAAAACGGCATTCTGTCGACAGGGTGCTGTACGATCCAATGATGATATACTCCATAGATTTTGACAATGAAACAGCTGTGCCAAATTTTTCATCTATTTCATGATACGCAACAGGGTCTTTGGCCGGATCATTTCCGAGGCGGTGTTTAAATATCCTGTCTGCACGAAGTGTCACTTCATCTTTTCTGGCATAAAAAACTGTCTTATTATCTGATGCCCAGGCCACACTCCCGGTAGTATTAAGAATCTGATCAGTGTAATTCTCACCGGTTTCAAGGTTCTTAAAATGGAGGGTATACTTTCGCCTGCTCAGCGTATCGACGCCATAAGCAATGATCTTATTATCGTGACTTACAGACACTCCCACCACCTGGTAGTAACTATAGCCCTCGGCCATCTCATTCACGTTAAGCATGATCTCCTCAGGTGCTTCCAGGGTGCCCTTCTTTCTACAATATACAGGATACTCTTTCCCCTCTTCATACCTGGTATAATAATAGTAAGCATTGTATTTATATGGCACCGACATATCCGTTTGCTTGATCCTTCCAACAATCTCATCATACAACAAGGTCTGGAGTTCTTCTGTATGCCTCATCATGGCTTTTGAATAATCGTTTTCGAGGGTCAGGTAATCGATCACCTCCGGGCTCTCCCTTTCATTCAGCCAATAATAATTATCGATACGCACATGCTCATGTGCACTAAGTTCTTTATTAATCTTTTTGGCAACAGGTGGTTTCATAGATTCTCTATTTTCGGAACATCCGGTCATTATTAAAGCAATTGCGGTAAGCAAAAGGCTACAGGAATAAATTGTCCTCATGTGAAAAGTTTTTTTGAAAGTACAAACAGGCAGTCTGAATGTAGCCAGGATCTCCCTTAACACAGCATTAAAACGTAAAGCTAACTCCAAGGCTGGGCATGATCGGCAGTTGATAAATAATTTCATTTGTGATCCTGTCAACGTAAAATATATTTTTTCTGTTGTATACATTGATCACACTCACATCAACCTCAAATATTGATTTTTCGCTGATATGGAAGCGTTTCTTTATGTCGAAGTCCAGGCGATGGTATGTTGGAAGCCGGCCCGCGTTCAGGTCTGCATAAAGGATGCCGAGTTCTCCGTTAACAGTAGTATAATCAGTATAAATGCCTTCAATAAAATTCACTTTTTCATAATATCCCTGTGTCTGGGTGAACGGAAATCCGGAACCAAAATTCCACCTGGCACTGATCTCCCAATCCATTCTCCCGCCAAAGCGATACACGCCCAGAAGATTAACATTATGGCGCCGGTCGAAGTGAGGATAATAGTGTTGCAATTGACCATTGATATCTTCGTAGTATCGATTTACATATGCAAAGGAGTACACTGCCCAGAAATAAAATCTCCTGTTATCGAACTTAAAGGTAGCATCAATCCCTTCGGCATCTCCCGTTTCAATGATAAAGTCTTTTTTCAGTAAATCCGGCTCACTGTGAGCTTTTTCCTCATTATAAATTTTATTCCTGTTCAGGTTGCTGAGCTGGGAGAAGTTCTTATAATATCCTTCAACATTCACGCTGATAAACCTTCCGAAGTCGAATTCGACTCCGAGGATCAGGTGCTCTGATTTCTGAAGATTATGAGTAACCTCCTCGCCATTAAATTCATCGGGAAGGTTGTCGGGCCCTGAAAGAAAACCATAGAAAAGGTTAACGACATCCCGGTCGGAGGTGGCGCTGATCAGGTTCTGAGAATACAAGCCCCCTGCAAACTTTATCCTGAAATTATCTGTAACATTGTATTTTAGAGCAAGCCTGGGTTCAGGAGAAACCTTTGACAAGGACGCATACCACTGCACACGAAAACTTGGCTCTATAAGAAACTTGCCGGCCGTTTTCTTATATTTTACATACAATCCCAACTCGGTCGTATTTTCTTTCTGTTCAATTGTGCGACCAACCGAGTTAATAAAATAATAATCCGTAGTAAAGGCCGCTACTTCAATTCCGTATTTCAGATGATCACGACCAAGGAAATAATTGAAGTCGAAGCCCATGTTAAACCCATTGATCTCACTGGTGCGATCAGGGTTAATGTTATCTTTCAGAGAGATATTGTACTTCGAATAAGAGGCATGCCCACCGATCATAACAGCAGTATTACCCGGAATGATCACAAAGTTGGTACCACCACCTCCCGATTTCCAGCTGAAGTCTGCAATGGTTTTATACTGGTTGACTTTGTCTGTAAAATTGAACCCATAGAAATTGATCTTTGACCCATTTCCAAAATGAAATGAAAGTTTACCGTAAAGGTCAAGGTAATTGAATGGCAATCCATCCTCATTAACGTATTTATAAAATATCTTTGAAGATTGCTCAAGGTAGGAATTCTTAGCCGAAAATATGAAAGACGAACTGGATCCGCCATCCTCTTTTTGCCTGGACAGTGGTCCCTCAATAAGGACTTTTGCTCCGAAAGTACTGGCATTGATCTTTCCGGCAAAGCGTTTTTTATTTCCGTCACGTGTCGTGATGTCCATAATGGATGAAATCCTTCCACCATATTCGGCTCCGAAACCACCTGTATATACATCTGCATTGCGAAGGATGTCGGTATCAAATACTGAGAAAAGCCCGATAGAGTGGAAAGGGTTGTAAATGATCATTCCGTCGAGAAGTACTTTATTCTGGATCGGAGATCCCCCCCTGATATATAACTGCCCCCCCTGGTCGCCTGTAAAGACCACCCCGGGAAGGACCTGTAGATACTGTGCAAGATCCGGCTGGCCTCCAATAGAAGGAATTCTGGTGATCTCTTTGGGCGTTACCTTATTCACAGAAGTTTTTGTTTCAGTGCGCGCATCCTGCCTTTCAGCAGATATATTTACTTCCCGCAATGTAACAGAGGCTCTGACCAGAAAAAGGTTTTTACTGATGATTTTATCTGCCTCTACATCAACATTCATTGACAGTGTGTCATAACCCAGGTAGGTTACCATCAAGATATAATTTCCCGGAGGGATTTTTGAGATCACATATAATCCATTCACATCCGAGGCAGACCCTATGGTAGTGCCTTTGAGATAAACATTTGTAAAGATAACGGGTTCTCCCGTAGCCTTTTCATATATTGAACCGCGAATGATTCCGGTCTGAGCAAGTGAATCAAAACTAAAGAAAACAAAAAATAAAACAATGAGGAGAAAGGCAGGTATAAGTGATCTTAGCTTCATATTAATAGTTATATGTGGTCGTAGATTTTAGAGAAGTACAAAAGTAGATAAACTTTTATTATAAAAAACAACTAATGCCACTCCCCGTTGGAATCTGCGAATCGGTGATTTATAAGGTGTCGCCCCCAGCTAATGGTATCAACAGTCCTTGTCTTTAATTTTAGTCCAAAATAGGTATAATAGTACTTGCTGCCGAAGATCCCAAAACCGCCCTGAAGATTAGAATATCCCGGGAAAAAATGCGGATTTGTAGGCTGTTCATATATCAGTATGAAATTTTGTAGTTCCTTGCCCGGCAGAGCCAGCATGTAGTCAATACCACGAGCTCTGCGTTTCAGGGTAGGATCCACCTGAATATTTTCCGCCAGGTATTCCCAATAAGCATCAAACAGCTGACAGGCAGTGTCATCATCGGCAATGTCTTTTAGCGGGTGTATTGTTGGCACCCAGTCGACATATTTATAAAATGTTTCGCCATCTTTATACTCCCAGTATAGAAACCTGACGATATAGTGTTCATGGTCGTATGGATCAAGGCTGCCTTCATAACCGGGCATCGGCTCTGCCGGATAATTAACACGGTAATAAGCCCGTTCATAATAAAAAGACTCTTCCAAAGTGTAACCACCGAATGCTGAAGCCTGGCCCCATATCTCTTTCCCGGAATCCCTGTTGATCACCCGCAGCTTGTACTCGCTGTCCTTGTTGATCTTCGTGCGGGTTTTATATACGCAATTGGAAGCATTGGAGAATAAGCCCGGTTCTTTTTGCCTGTCGACCGGGAAATAGGCAACAGCTTCCCCGACAAGATTACCGTCCTTGTATTCTTCGAGATATACTTCGAAAGCATTGTCAGGGTAATTTACGGAATCATTGATCTGGGTGTAGTTAAGAGGCTCATCATCCGTTGAATAAACTCTGTTTATCCTAAGGTATTGTACTGAATCCTTGATATTTATCAGGCTGTATATAACTGAGATCTCCTTCCACTTAGCCAATTCAAGGTCTTTTTCACAGGATACAGTAAGAATAAGGGCCAGGATGATGAATATTGAAGCTGCTTTTTTCATATGCATATCATTTGAAAGGACATAAAACAAAGACTATGATCAGATAATCATCCCTGGAAACATTTCTAAGGTAACCTAAATACCAGAAAATACAGATGTAAATCAGATAAAGGTATACTTCAGCCAGTCTGCGGTTGCTTATTTCAGGTTACGGAGTTTTTCAAACATGTTTTTTTCTTCTGAATTCAGTTTTGATGGAATTTCAACGTGTACCTTAACAAACATGTCACCGGTAATACCGGATTGTCTGTATTTGGGCATACCCATGTTTTTCAACCTGAAGGTCTTAGTATTTTGTGTTCCCGGTGGGATGGTGATATTTACAGGGCCTTTGAGCGTTTCAACGTTAAGCTTCCCCCCCAGTACCGCAGTATAAAGATCAACATCAACGGTTGTGTAAAGGTCGGTCTGTTTCCTTTTAAACCTTGGATCAGGCAATATATTTATGAGCAGGTAAAGGTCTCCGCTTTGTCCGCCGGCCGAGCCTTTTCCGCCTTTTCCTTTTACCCTGAGTCGTTGCCCGTCAGCAACGCCTTTTCCCACCTTGACTTTTATCCTGCTCCCATCAATTTCAATCATTCGCTCAGTACCCTGGTATGCTTCCATGAGGGTCAAGCTGAGTGAGGTTTTATAATCCCTTCCTTTTAAGCTGCGCCTTTGCCTTGACTGCGTCCTGTCGCCACCAAATCCTGCACCGAAAAAAGTCTTAAAAAAATCAGAGAATCCGCCTCCACCAAAGATATCATCCATATCGACACCATCACCACCGGTACGGTAATATCCGCCATACTGGCCATGGCCAAAGCCCTGGTTTGCATAGGCTCCGTTTTTTTCATAATGCTTCCAGTTGGCACCCAATTGATCATATTTCCTGCGGTTATCAGCATTGCTCAACACTTCATATGCCTCTGATATTTCCTTAAATTTTTCCTCGGCCTTTACATCTCCTTGATTTTTATCAGGATGAAACTTCATGGCCAGCTTCCTGTATGCTTTCTTGATATCTGCCTGAGATGCCTTTTTATTAACACCTAATATTTTATAATAATCTCTATAATCCATGACATATACGACTTATCCCAAAAAAAGATAGAAAGTCATTTTGAGTGGTTTCTAATACCGTATAACCCTCAGGCTGGAGATACCGGAGTCGAACTGAATGGTGATATTTTTTTCTGCAGATGAAAAATTCGGACTCACATGGGTGCTCTTGCTCACCTTGTCAAATCCCGGCAAATCCTTTGAAATAAGAAAAGAATCGGAATTCACCTCGCATGCGACCTCTTTCGGAACTTTTATAATGACGGATGAAACACCTGTTTCAATAACAAGGTCAATATTGTCTGATCGTTTGCCCAACTTGATATACAAAGACGTTGCCCCCCCATTTATGCTGAGGTCGTTTATAATAAACGGTGTCAGGTCAAGGTCAATATCTGCGGCACCCGCATCAATATCGATATCCCAGCTGAGGGCCGGGTTAAGTTTAATATCCACTTCGTGGGCCCGGTAAAGGGTAAATTTATTCCTTTTTCTTTCAGGCCCGATCCTGACATGATGCCTGTTATCCTCTACCGTAGTACGCATATAATAAGTCCCCGAATTCCCGATATGCTTGAAATCTATGAGCTCATCCGTTATACCATTTATAGTATATGTACCCGCAACCGCATCCAACTCAAGGCGCGCATATTGATTCGAATCAGCCCAGTACTCGCTTTGCTTGTACTCAATGCTCCTGCCTTTATTAAAATCACCAATCCACATCCAGCCTGAATGCCAATGTACGGGATTAAAAGAAATCAACAGTATCATCACAAGGACGGCCACCAATGATGCGATCAACTTTACCATTGCTTTTATTGGCAAAAGGGAAATCCCCCACAGCACCAGCAATAATGGCCACATACTGATGATGTCCCGCCAGTTGAACCAGATCACATCAAATTTTTTCAGGAGGTACAGTACACCCAAAAGAATAAGTATCACCCCCCAGAACAGGTTTTTATATTTCATCTCTTACAGTTTATCAATTAGATTCTATTACAAAATCTGCAAATTTCTATTGCTTATTTCTGACAAAGGCATTTCTGAGCAGAACTACCCCGGCCACGATAAGCAATACCGGCCACAGATCGCCAAAATCTATGCGGGGGAAATACCGAATGATAAGAAATATCACACCAAGTGAAATTAAAATAAGACCGGCAATGAGACTGCCTTCATCTTTCTTTTTAAACCTGGGGTGATTTTGAAATTGAGACTTCTGTCCGTTTTCCTTCTTTGTGTTCTCTTCCATATTTTCTGAATTAAAATCATTATTTACAGTGCTGTTATCAAGGGGCAGCACGATCCACATGATGACATAAATAAACACACCACTTCCTCCAAAAATGGCCAGCAAGACAAATATGAGCCTTACAATGACAGGATCAATGTGTGCGTACGCGGCAATTCCACATGCTACACCGCCTATCATATTATCTTTACTGCTCCTGTATAATCCTGAACTTTTTTCCATCTTGCAATAATCATAACAAATATACGCTGAAATAAAATGACAGGATAAAAAAAATGTTATTTATCGCTCTTTTGGCGGGCTCTTGAAGTCACAAGGATTTTTTCCAGTAAATTATCTAATAATTTAGATTCATTTATAAATAGCTCCAGTCGTACTCCATATCGTTAAATTTTGTAATTTTGCAAGCCTTTAACTACAGCAAATTATGGGAGAGAAGATCAAGATAAGCAGCAATAAGCTTCAGGTTCCGGATAATCCAATCATTCCTTTTATTATTGGGGATGGCACAGGGCCGGATATATGGGCGGCATCGGTAAGGGTTTTCGATGCTGCAGTTGAAAAAGCATACAATGGGAAACGCAAAATCGAGTGGAAAGAAGTTTATGCCGGGGAAAATTCCTTTAACCGCTTTAATGACTGGCTGCCCCAGGAAACCATTGATGCATTCAAGGAATACATGATCGGGATCAAGGGCCCGCTTACCACACCGGTTGGAGGGGGAATCCGTTCACTCAATGTTGCCCTCAGGCAAATCCTGGATCTGTATGTTTGCCTCCGGCCTGTAAAGTATATCACCGGTGTTCCATCCCCGGTAAAGAAGCCGGAAGATGTAGACATTGTGATCTTCAGGGAAAACACAGAAGACATATATGTTGGTATTGAATGGAAGGCAGGCAGCGATGAAGTAAAGAAAGTCATTGACTTCATCAGGAATGATATGGGAATTGATAATATCCGCTTTCCGGAAACATCAGGGATCGGCATTAAACCGGTTTCCAAGGAAGGATCATACCGGCTGATTCGCGCTGCCATTGAATATGCGCTGGCAGAAGGCCGCCGCTCCGTGACCCTGGTACATAAGGGCAATATCATGAAATTCACCGAAGGAGCCTTCAAAAACTGGGGTTATGAGCTTGCAAAAGAAGAGTTTCGCGAACAGCTTGTCACCGAAAGGGAAAGCTGGATACTGGGCAATGTTGAACATGATCCGGACATCTCCATCGAGAAAAATGCCATGCTTATCGAACCCGGATACCACATGATGACTGATGAACAGCAGGCCGGAGTCAGGAAAGAAGTGGAGAAAGGATTGGAGCTGCTTCCGACACATGGAAACGGACAATGGAAAAACAAACTGCTTATCCGTGATGCTATTGCAGACATCACCCTGCAGCAGGTACTGACCAGGGCTTCAGAATTTGATGTTGTTGCTACGATGAACCTCAACGGGGATTACCTTTCAGATGCTCTTGCTGCCCAGGTGGGCGGGATAGGCATCGCACCGGGTGCCAACATCAATTACGAGACAGGACATGCTATTTTTGAGGCAACACATGGTACTGCTCCCAAATATGCCGGACTCGATAAAGTAAACCCGGGATCAGTCATCATATCAGGCAGTATGATGTTCAAATATATGGGATGGGATGAAGTGCATGAACTGATCTGGGCCGGTCTGGAAAAAACCATCAAGCAGAAAAGAGTGACCTACGATTATCACAGGATGATGAAAGACGCTACACTTCTTAAATGCTCTGAATTCGGAAGTGCAATTATTGAAAATATGTAATTAAATTATTCTCTGCCAGGAGAAAACAAGGAGGAAACAATGTCAATTTTAAAAGAAAGACTAAAACAAAAAATAGATGAGTGGAGACCACGCACAGCAAAGCTTCTTAAAGAACATGGCGATGTTGTTGTTGATGAAGTCACCATTGCAAAGATACTTGGAGGGATGAGAGGCTTGAAAAGCCTTGTCACAGATATTTCATACCTGGACCCGAATGAAGGGATCAGATACCGCGGTTATACATTGAAGGAAGCATTTGAAAAACTGCCGAAACCCAAAGGTGCGGAAATGCCCTATGTAGAGGGTTTGTTTTTCCTTCTTCTTACCGGTGATATTCCGACACAGAACGAAGTGCTTGATGTTGTTGATGAATTCAGCAAAAGGAGGATACTTCCCCGATATGTGTATGAAGTTATTGATGCCTTTCCTTGTTGCAGTCATCCGATGACCATCTTTTCATCTGCCATACTGACAATGCATAGGGAATCATTCTTCACAAAAAAATATTTTTCCGGACTAAAAAAAGAAGATTACTGGGAATCTACTTTTGAAGATGTGCTGAATCTTCTTGCCAAACTTCCTGAAATTGCAACTTATATTTATGCCAAGCTATACAGGGATGGAAATCGCATACAGTCAAACCCGAATCTTGACATGGGCGGCAACTTTGCTTTTATGATGGGGATTGATAAACCGTATGATGATGTATCCAGGCTTCATTTTATCCTGCATAGTGATCATGAAGGCGGTAACGTAAGTGCCCATGCAGGACACCTTGTTGCTAGTTCGTTGTCAGATATTTACCTTTCCATATCAGCCATGATCAACGGACTGGCAGGTCCTCTTCATGGCCTTGCCAGCCAGGAAGTGCTGCGCTGGCTCCAGGAACTCATGGAAAAGATGGGTGGAACTGAGCCAAGCGAGAGTGAAATTAAACAATATGTATGGGACACCCTGAATGCGGGATTTGTTGTGCCGGGATACGGCCATGCTGTACTGCGAAAAACTGATCCGCGCTACACTCTTCAGCGTGAATTCAGCCTTAATCATCTGAAAGATGATCCGATGTTTAAGTATATTGACACCCTGTATAAGGTTGTGCCCCCGATCCTGATGGAACATGGCAAAGCCAAGAACCCCTGGCCCAATGTGGATGCCCAGTCCGGCGTAATCCAATGGCATTATGGCGTGCGGGAATTTGATTTCTTCACAGTCCTGTTCGGCATTGGAAGGTCCATTGGTATTTGTGCCAACGTGATCTGGGATCGCGCCCTGATGTACCCCCTTGAAAGGCCGAAGTCTCTTACAACAGATATGTTGGAAAAAAAAGCAGGAATATCTTAAAGATAACAGAGCGCAGGCTTAATTGAAGTATTTCTTAAACCTGAAATCATCAATACAGAAACGGGGAAGTTTTTTCTTACAACGGTTTTTGATAAAATTGATTTTCACTGAAACATATAAATCAAATCCGTAGTGATTGGTAAGGTTAAAGAAGCCCGACAGGTTATCAGTACCCACTGTAATATTGTAAAATCTTACGAAAGCTCCAAGCATAGGATAACGCATATCATACAGTGTAAACGGTATTCCCATTTCAAAAACCTGTGTTTCCATCCTTGGTGCGATCACCACACTGGAAGGGTACCTTACCTGGTTTTTTGCATAATTTAATGGAAGCCTCAAAGAGCTGCTGATATACCAGTTATTCACATAGTGATAATCAAACTGCAGGCCAAGGGTTGCCGGCAAAAACATGGAGAATGCATCAGCAGTTTTTGCGCAGTCAGGTGATCCGCATAAACGCGTGCTGATGTCTTCGCTGATATAATCAAAGTTATCATAATACGGATCGAGCGTGTCGATCTCATCCCAATAGCCCTGCTCATTATGATATTCATATTTTCGTGCCTGCTCACTAAAACGGATCCAGCCAAAGTCCATCAGGGATATACCAATTTTATATTTATAGTCCTCATATCGCTGCGCACATAACCTTTTGTACTTCATGTTGGAATGGCCCTTCTTTGTATGAATATAAGACACACCCAAATCAAATCCCATTCCATAACCCCTGACCTTTGTTCCGGTATTCAACTTCGTTATGGAATAATCTACCGGAAGAGAATATGCAGCTTCACCGTTTACATTCCTGATATAAACTGTCTCGTCATCGGGAGTGAAATATTTCAAATGATCAAGATAAACATAGGAGCCTGCATGCCCGAGCAGCATCTTGGCCGAAATACCAAACGACCATCTATCCCGGTTATACTTACTGAACGTATACGCCCAGCTAAGGCCAATTTCACTCCATGTCAGGGTTGCGAATTTAATGGGATCCCGGTGCTCATATTCCATTCCGTGCTGTGGCTTGTAATCAAGGCTGTAATAAAAATAATTTGCCATGTCGTAAGGAATATCCCTAAATGAATTCACCGACCTGAAACTGGTTTGCAGGGCAAGGATGTGATCATTCATGGCAATCATGACTGAGGGACCAATTATATGACTGTTCAAAAGAAAATCCTTGGGTTTCTTTTCTTCAACAGTATAAGCCGGCCTTTCACCCTGGCCGTACTCTTTGTCATGCATTGGAAACCGGTAACTGGGATTCAGCATACTAAGAAAATTGTATTCCTTACGTGCCAGATAAGCATAATTATTATGAACAAAGGATCCGCCACTAATTACATTAATATCAACATAATAGCGACTGTTTGAGAGCAAAGCCGGATTAACAAAAACATTGTTAACACCAGCATAAGTACTGATATTGGTGCCGGTTTGGAATTGTGAATAGGTGCGAGAGGAAGATCCCCAGATCATCATCATTCCCAAAAAGAAATACGCAATTAAAAAAGCCCTGTTATCTGGTTTTGTTTGCAATGCTTTTCCTTTAAGTTAAGATTCCTTCAACCGGATTAGAAGGTCTGTTATACGGGCAGTACAACAAAATGTTCTAAGCAGTCAGATGCGAATATACAAAGCCAAAACAATTGACATCCTGGGAATAACGCTGATTTGTACTACGTGAATTACTCAAATGAATGAATAGAACTACGTAATCATCCTTTTTACACTCCTTGCAAGCATTTAATTAAAAGATTCAGAAAATATCAGAGGGAACGGATTTGGTGATAATCGCAATGCCAGGGGGATGGACGGCATCTTCCCTTAAGGAAATTAAATTTCAGGGAAAAGTAAAGATCAAAGCCGGTGAAATCGGTAATATTAAAGAAACCCAGGAGATTATCCGTTCCTATGGTCATGAACAGGAACCTCGTGGACAAACCTATCCTGGGCCGGCGCATATCATACAGAGATACAGGCATGTTTATTTCAATACTCCGGGTTTCATACCTGGGTGTTATTGCGAGTTGAGCAGGACGGTAGATATATGCTTTACCCGTTTTCACAGGCAGCACAGTTGTGACATTCACATACCACTGGTTTCTGAAATGTACATCTAATTGAAGACTCAGGGCTGATGGTAACACTACGTTAATTCTATTGGATGTTAGAGAAGCATTGGGATCCCCGTATAACACCTCGCTTATCATTTGGGTAAACTGGTCAACATTCCTGAAATTAACAGTATCAATATGCTCCCAAAATGTTCCTACATCATTGTAATCATGTTGTGCAGCTGGTGACCTGAATCTGATCCTTCCCAGATCCAGAAACGAAATTCCTATACGGTAGAGATAATCTTCATATGGCTGCTTACAAAGCCTTTTTGATCTGCGACTTTGAGAGTACTTCTTCTTCCTTTCATAGGTCACACCTATATCTACACCGAAACCTTTTCCGTTGATCAATTGCCCGGCAGGCATTGAGCCTGTTGAATAACCCAACTCCCCTCTGATATTCCGGATGTTCAGGGTACTGTCATTATTAACGATGTAATCAATATTTTCGAGATCGAGATAAGCTCCTGCATAGCCCAGAAGTTTTTTGATTGTAATTCCTGCAGTAAAGTAATTAGGGCCCTTCCGGTATACATTTCGGGCATAGCTCATGCCAACCTCCATCCAGGACATGCTGGAAATCAGCATAATATCATCATTATAGTTAATATTATGCTGTGGACGATAATCCAGTCCTTCATAGGAGAACGGAATGATCTCGTAAGGGATATCGCGTGCAGATACCACAGTTCTGAAAGCAGTTTGAAAACCAAAAGCCTGGTCTCTCTGTGCAATGGAGAAAGAAGGCCCCAGCGCCCTGATACTGAAATGAATATTCTTCCTCTGCGTGTTCCTGTAATAATCAAAAGGCATGTCGTCTTTTCCGTATTCAGGCAGTTGTGCGTCAGATTTTAAAAAGGAAAGCGGCCTGTAATCCTCCTTATGTATATAAAATGCATTGTTTTCGAAAAACACATCAGCAGTTGCGATGTTAATATCCATGTACAGCTTCGAATGCATCATGGAAGACGGGTTGATCATTGTGCTGTTAATACCGGCATAATTCCCATTCACCACACCCCACATTTCCTGAGCATTGACAAATGCCATCATGCCAAGAAAAGCAAAAAGCAGAAAAGTTTTCCTTATAAGTGTGATACTCAATGCTCTCAATTTTTATTATGGAGTACAATACAATCTATTGGTAGTTGATAATATATATCTGGAATTTTGTTTTACCTTTTATTAACTTCATTCCTTTCGGTTTATTGCCATTTCCGGATACATTACCGCAGGGTTTTCAGATAGAATCCGTTCCGCCTTGCGGAATGGATTTCTTGGGCATGCTATCAGAAATTTGTATCTTTGCAGTATAATTGCGGATGTGGCGTAATTGGTAGCCGCGCTAGACTTAGGATCTAGTGCCGAAAGGCGTGGGGGTTCGAGTCCCTTCATCCGCACTAAGGCAATGGAAGCAGGAATTCTTGTCATTCAAAGCTCCAAATGAGTTGATTTTTAATACACCTGATCATTGATACAGTTTATGAGACTTACCATCCTTCTCATCTTTTTGATATTTTTCAATACCTGCCCGGGATTCTCGTCCTCAAGTTTCACAAATAAAACTGACAGCATCAAAAGCCTCCTGAAAAATGCAGATCCTGATGAAATGGCTGCTTTATACAATTTCCTTGCGGAACAGAATATTGAAAATAATGCAAGGAAATCGTTGAACCTCACGGATTCTGCCTTATATCTTGCCCGCCTTCATCAACAAAAAACAGAGATTGCCAAAGCTTTAAATATCAAGGGCCACGCCTACTACATACTTGGAAAGACTGATTCGTCTTATCTGCTTCTTGAAGAGTCCGTCAGGATCTATGAGGAAACAGGCGATCCGGCATCCATTTCAAGCATCCTTAATTATTTGGGGGTAATATCAGGAAACCTTAATGATTATCAAAGTTCTGTAAATTATCATTCTCGTTGTCTTGCCGTTGAAAGACAACTTAACGACAGCACCGGAATTATCAGTCAAATTACAAATATTGCCATCACCTACAACCAATGGGAGAAATATGATACAGCCCTGGTATATTTTAATCAGGCCCTCAGACTGGCTGTACAAATGGGAGATAAAATCCGCATTGCACGCACATTAAATAGCCTTGGCAATATTTACCATTTGTGGAGCAATTACCAGGAGTCACTTGATTATTATCTGGAGTCGCTCCATATTTACGAAGAAATCAACGACACTGTCGGGATCTCTGTCGCATTGAATAATATAGGGGTTATATATCACGATTGGGCTGAATATGACAAGTCCCTTGTATATTTTATACAGAGTTACATGGTTGACAGCTTAATGAAAAACAAGATCGGCCAATCACAGACCTTAAACAATATAGCCATCATTTATGATGAGCTGGGAGAAGAGGATAAAGCCCTGTCTTATTATCAGCAGTCACTTGAACTGGCTATAGAGGTTGATGACAAATATGAAATTGGAATAGTGAACAGCAACCTGGGCGAGTATTCGTTAGAGCATGGAGATTTTATCGGGGCCGAAAAGTTCTATTTTAAAGCCATCGATAATTACCGGGCAGCAAGCTCTACCATTGGAGTTGCAGAAACATACATACTACTGGGAAATCTCTATAAAGAGAAAGGAGATCTTACTGAGGCATTATCCTATTATAAAAAAGGGCTTGACATTGTTTTCCCCCTGAATATGACCTCCGTGATAACAGATGCATATTCCGGTATGGCTGCGGTATATCTTGCAAATAAAAACTTTAAGGAAGCAATATTATATACAAACAAATATCACAGAATTAATGATTCTGTATTTAATATTAAAACTGTCAATCAACTTGCCCTGCTTCAAAAAGGCTATGAGATCCGGAAAAAAGAGCAGGAAATGGATCTACAGCAGGCAAGACTGAAAGAACAGAAGTCAAAGATCAGAAGACAAGAAGTCATTGTGATCGCATTATCCGGCTCTATCTCGATCATCCTGCTTTTCACCCTTTTGCTCATCAGGCAATACCGGCTCAGGATGAGGGCATGGAGACAATTAGTGGCACAGCATAAAGAAATTCTTAAGAACAGGCAGGAGCTCATTATAGCTAAAGAAAAGGCCGAAGAGTCTGGCCGGCTAAAGAGTTCATTTCTGGTTAACCTCTCCCATGAATTGAGAACCCCCATGAACGGGATCATGGGATTTACTGATCTTTTGCAAAAAGGGACTGCTTCAGAAGAACAAAGACAGGTATACCTATCATATATAGCCTCTTCCAGTAGACAGCTACTCAAGGTGTTGAATGATATAATCGATATCTCTTCCATTGAAACCCGGCAAATGGAACTGTCCAGTGAAGCCTGCGACCTCCATAAGATATGTACCGAGCTTCATGAGTTTTTCACCAGAGAACTGAATGAAACCGAAAAAGATTTCATAAAATTATTTTATGAACCACCTGAAGACGGAATAAACATAAAATTTCTCTCCGACAGGAAAAGATTATCACAAATTATTTTTAATCTTATCGAAAATGCAATTGTCTTCACAGAAGAAGGAGAAGTAGATTTTGGGTACCAGCTGATTGATGATAAGATCATAAAAATATATGTCAGGGATACCGGTATTGGCATCGAACGCAGTAAATTTGAGATGATCTTCGACAGGTTCAGGCAGGTAGATGATACAACAACCCGGCCACATGGTGGCTCCGGCCTTGGCCTCGCCCTGTGCAAAGAACTGCTTGGCATGATGAACGGCAAGATCTACCTGGAATCAGAAATGGGAAAAGGAAGTACTTTTTACGTAGAAATACCGTATATTCCTGCGGAATAAAGTCCATAAGACAAAAATAAAATCCAAAAAGACAAAAATCAAAATTCAAATAAATTCCAAAGCTCAAATCTCAAACCAGCAACCAGTAACCAGCAACCAGTAACCAGCAGCCAGTAACCAGCAGCCAGTAACCAGCAGCCAGTAACCAGTAGCCAGTAACCAGCAACCAGTAACGAATTAAGTATCCCGGATCCCGACACCCTCTACCTTAATCAATAAATATGTATCTTTGCAGCCTTAATTTAAAAAAAGTCAAAGAATGAACGTTACACAGGAATCAACAGGCGATCTGACGGCAATCGTGAAGATTGAGCTTGTTAAAGAAGATTACGAATCACAGGTCAATACGGTATTGAAAGACTATCAGCGAAATGCGAATATGCCGGGCTTCAGGCCTGGGAAAGTCCCCATGGGAATGATAAAAAATATGTATGGTAAAGCAGTACTCGCTGAGGAAGTAAATAAAGTTATTTCAGAAAGCCTGCATAATTACCTCACAGAGAACAACATAAAAACCCTTGGACATCCTCTTCCCAATGAAGAAAAACAGGAAATGATCGATTTTGACAAGCATGACACTTTCGATTTTTTCTTCGACATCGCGATGCAGCCGGAGGTGAATGTTGAGATCTCTGATAAGGTCAAGATGGATTATCACAAAATAAAAGTAGATGACGAAAGCATCGACAAACACGTTGATGACTTAAGGAAGAAGAACGGAAAGCCGGTAGACAGTGAAAAGGACGAAGAAGGCGATATCAACATTGAACCCGCAGAGATCAATGAAGAATTTTTCAACCAGGTTTTCCCGGAAGCTATGATCAAGGATGAAGCAGCATTCAGGGAAAGGCTGGCCCGGGAGCTTGAAGTTTCTTTTGCCAATGAAAGCGACAGATTGTTCATGAGGCAGACCGCCAACAAACTTATCGATGATTCAGGCATTAAATTACCCGATGAGTTCATGAAACGCTGGCTGACGGAAACTGGTGAAGCACAGATTAAGCCGGAAGAACTAGACTTGCATTACGATGAATATTCCCGTGCATTGAAATGGCAGCTTATTGAAAGTAAGATCGTAGCAGATCATGATCTTAAAGTCACCCCTGAAGATGTAAGGGCACAGGTTATGAGTTATTTCCAGGCCCCCGGCGGGGAAGTGGATGAGGAAACACAGAAGCGATTGACCGAAATTGCTGATAATATCATGCAAAATGAGGAAGAAGTGAAGCGTATATATGATCAATTACTCGATACACGTATGCGGGACTTACTGAAATCCACCCTGCAACTGAAAAACAAAGACCTTAGTTATGAGGATTTTATTAAATTAGCATCTGAAACCAAATAAAAAATTATCAAATGAATCCTGACGAGTTTAAAAAATATGCCACCAGGCACAGGGGGATCAGCAGTATCACCCTCGACAATTATATTTCCGTTACAGGAAACTATATTTCGCCAACGATCATTGAAGAAAGGCAAATGAACATTGCCACCATGGATGTTTTTTCCAGG
>JAIOSQ010000314.1 GCA_021107535.1 Bacteroidales bacterium
CAACTCCTTATTTAGCACAGAGCGCTTATCACACAATTCCAAGGTCAGAACACCGATCCCCGATCATCGATTCACTAAAACTGACCACAGACTGCTCATCATCGACCATGGATCACCGAACACCGATCACCGAGCACCGAGCACCGAACACCGAGCACCGAACACCGAGCACCGAGCACCGAACACCGAACACCGAGCACCGAACACCGAGCACCGAGCACCAAACACCAGCCGCCAGTAACCAGTATCTAGTATCCAGTAACCAGTATCTAGTATCCAGTAACCAGTATCTAGTATCCAGTAACCAGTATCTAGTATCCAGTAACCAGTATCCAGTATCCAGTATCAATCAAGTAATAATCGGTATACTAATCTCCACCCTTGTCCCACTTGCTTCTCCATCTTCTCCTGTGAGGTCTGTATACTCAATTTTCATGTTTTTGCCGTATAATGAGTTCACCAGCCGCAGGCGTGATTCCGTGATGCTTGTGCCCAGCGATCGATGATTCTCGCTTTTGTCATTCTTGATCTCCATAGCTTTCTTCCTGCCAACGCCATTATCTTCAATTGTGCACCTGATAATATCTTTATCCAGTTTCATGCCTATATGAATAAATCCATTTCCTTCTTTATGCATCAATCCGTGGCAAATACCATTTTCCACGAATGGCTGTATCAGCATGGTCGGGATCTTGTACATAAAGGTGTCTATCTCTTCATCAATATCGATCTTCCAGTCAAACTTTTCTTTAAACCTCAGCGATTCCAGTTCCAGATATAATTCCAGTGCATCTATTTCTTCATGAATAGGAATGGACGTATGCTCACTGTTTTCAAGGGTTTTTCTGATGAGCTTGGCAAACTTTGTCATATAGTTGTTGGAAGCTATGCGATCGTTCTGAAATACGTAATACTGAATTGAATTCAGCGTATTGAAGATGAAGTGCGGATTCATCTGGGTGCGTAGATTCTTCTGGGTCAGGGTTGAGATCTTATGGTTCATGGCTTCCATGCGCTGCCTGGAGCGAAGCCTGTTGGTCCTGATAAACAAGAGGGCGATAAGCACCACCATCAGACTGAGTCCGGCCAGTCCGTACAACAGGTATTTATTTTGTTGTAGCCTGACTGCCATCAATTCAAGATCTTTTTTGTTTTGCTCTACTTCATACTGTGTTTGCGCCTGCAATATCCGGCGCTTGTAATCTTCCGACTGAAGGGTGTCATTATAAGCTGAATGCAACATAAAATTGTCGTATGCAAGCTGATACCTGTCCATGTCTGCATACATGGCACTGATATCCTTGTATAGCCATGTTAGGTTATACATATCTCCGATCTCCCGTGAAACCTCAATACTTAATGTGTAATATTCAATGGCCTTTTCAAAAAAGTTCCAGTCGCGGTATATATTCCCGATATTTCCAAGGCAGTTTGCGATCAGTGGTTTTCTTCCGAGCTTCCTGGAGATATCAAGATCCTTCAGATAGAGTTCAAGCGACTCATCCAGCCGGCCCAATTGATAGTAAGCCCATGATGCCCTGTTCATGGTGTTTGCGATCCATAAACTGTCACCGGCTTTTTCTGCGTATTCGATCAGCTTGAAATATATTTCAATTCCCTCTTCTATCTTTCCGTTTTCGCGCTTGACATCACCTAACCTTGAAAGGATTGAAAAAACACTCTTGAGTTCTTTGTCTAAATCAACCAGTTCCAGGTAACGTTCATAGTAAACTTCTTCCTGCGGATAGTCACGAAGGTTGTAATATACTCTTCCGAGTCCGAGATTGGCTTCTGCCTCAACATTTTTCAGGTCCATCTCCCGCGCAAGCAGTATTGCTTTTTCGAGGTCTTCAATGGCGATGGTGAAGTTTCCCTGCCGGAAGTTGAACCAGCCGGTGTAGTTTAATAATCTTGCCTTATCTGATGGCTTGTCACTTTTTTCAAGGATTTCGATGATGTGGGATGTCTGACTTACTGATTTCTTATACTCTCCCTGGTTATTATATGCCCTGATCAGTATCCGGTAAAGATCAATATCAGGCTGTAGCCCGATCTTCTTTGATAATTCAATTCCTTTCTCCGCATAGATGATCGCAGAATCTGAATGATAGTGGTTAACATAGTAACGCGATAATTCCAGGTAACACCTGCACCGGATGGTGTCACTTCTTTCGCTGGAAAGGATATCGTAGAGGCTGTCGGTTTTAGGGTTCACCTGTCCGAAGCAAACCGTCCACGTGGATATAAGCAATATCCAAAGTAATTTTTTATAAAGCAATGAGATCATGTTCCGCTCCTGTTGGGTCAGATAAATGTAGCAAAATAATTGAAATAATTTCCTGTCCAAACAATGCACAAATATATACAGCATATCCGAAATCCATTAAACATAGCTTTCCGATAATGAATTTCAGTCTATCAATGGTATATCTGAACTAATATCTGCAATATGGCAAGCTATAGTTTCAGGAAGTATTTTTTTGCAAAAGATACGGAAAGATATTATTTTTGTAAACGATCGGCGGGAATAGCTCAGTTGGTAGAGCATTAGCTTCCCAAGCTGAGGGTCGCGGGTTCGAGTCCCGTTTTCCGCTCAGGCCTCACCACCCCATGGCGTGGTGAGGTCTTTTTTCTAAATAAAAGGGATGAACATTACAGGCTTGATCATAGATTTTTTATTACTGGGACTGAGTCTTGCTGTCCTGCATTACATCTCTAAAAACTATTTTATCAAGTCCCTGGATCATCTCTCAAAAAAACTGAAGATGTCATCCGATATGGCCGGTTCCACTTTAATGGCTGCCGGATCCAGTGCCCCTGAGCTTGCCGTGGCTCTTTTTGCAGTTTTTATGGCGGGCAGTCATGAGGCCATTGGCATAGGCACGATCGTAGGTTCAGCTCTCTTTAATATCCTTCTCATTACCGGAGTGGTGATGTACATTCGCAAATCTGCAAAGCTTATCTGGCAACCTATCCTCCGGGATATCATATTTTATATTCTTGCCATCCTGCTTCTTGTTTATGTATTCATCGAAGGAGAAATTACCTTATTAAATGCTGCTATGCTTGTGGGCGTTTACCTGATCTATATTCTGGTTGTTTATTTCTGGAAAAGGATCTTCCCGTATGAGGATATAGAAGTTGAAATTAAAAGTAAAGTTGAAGACAAGAGTGCTTCCGTGAATTGGATAAACCAAAAAATTGAAAGCTTTAATCATTATTTCTGTCGATATCAGTTTTTTGTTTTTATTATTTCCATTGGCCTGATAAGTATTTTAAGTTGGATACTGGTACGTAGTGCAGTAGGGATATCAGAGTCTCTTGGTATTCCTGAATTGCTGATCGGACTTACCATTGTTGCTATTGGTACTTCCATACCCGATCTCATTTCCTCCATGATCGTTGCCCGTCAGGGGCGCCCCGGCATGGCGATCAACAACGCCATTGGATCCAATGTGTTTGATATCCTCATAGGGCTTGGATTGCCATTTTTACTTTATGTACTCATAAATGGGACAGGATTTGGAATTGCGAGCGATAACCTCATATTTTCTGTTAGCATATTAATGGCTTCTGCTGTAATACTCCTGCTGTTTTTCCTGCTCGGCGGATGGAAGTCATCAAGGATGGTCGGGGTTATTCTGATTCTTCTTTATGTCGTCTACCTGGGCTATGTGATCTATAACAGTATTTAGTAATTGCCTTTTAAAGTATAAAAAAAGCCCCGCAGATACTTTTGCTGCGAGGCTGTTAAAATATTGTTGTGTTTTAATCGCGTATCAATTAGCTGATTTTAATTTCCTCCTCCGATAACATAATGGATCCCTAAATAAAATCCACCACCACCATTGTGCGATGGTTCGTAATTACCATCGTGATTTTTTACCTGATAATCAGTGGCATTAATATCGGTAAGACCATAGTAGAACCTTGCTGCAACTGACAGATACAACATATCTTCGATCAGGAAAATATCGGCACCGAGGTCAAGAACCAGGGCAACATCCATGCTATTATACCTTTCTTTAATATCTTTCTGTCCAATGTTAACCTTTTTGTGGTTACTCATCTCCCAATCTTGAAATGCGGGAATATCAACTGCATCTGTACCGTCAAGAACATAAGTTTGTTCAGCTTTTTGCAGGAAGCAGAACTGAGGTCCCACCAACAGCTTGAAGCGGGCCACTGATTCACCGTAAGAAAATTTAAAAAATACAGGAATGTTAAGGTAACTCATGTTAATTTCCCGCTTGACTACGTCATATTGAT
Organism: Bacteroidales bacterium; assembly: GCA_021107535.1. Lineage (GTDB taxonomy): Bacteria > Bacteroidota > Bacteroidia > Bacteroidales > B18-G4 > B18-G4. The sequence goes on from JAIOSQ010000314.1 coordinate 4,270, forward strand.
TCATATTGCCTTTGTATTTCTGGCCCTGGTTGCTTATGCCGATCTCCGTAAAAAGCCCCAGTTCATTGGTGAAGTTATATCCCACCTGTAAATTATAAGCGAGTCCCCAATAGCTGTCATAATCGAGTTCGGGCAGACCGTAGTTGTTCTGGTTGATGATCCATGTGTTGTTATAACCCGCCTGCAGACCGATGTCAAATTTTTTCTCTTTTTGAGCAGTTAATGTAGATACTGCAAAGCAAAGCAGCAGTACAGTAATAATTGTCCGTGATTTCATGTTTTTGGTGTTTTGGTTTGACTTTAGTATAATTTCTCAAATATTTTCACAAATCTGATATTCTGTTTTATCCTTCTTTGAAGGCGTAAATATACATAAATCAGTGAGACTTTAATTTTGAGAAGCAAAATTATTTAGCCAAACTGATCCCCCCGAGTACCCGGGGAGGGATCTCATGGATTATATTTTCCGCCCACTGGGGCGAAGTAAAATGTATAATCCATTTTGATACCCCGCTGCTTGTCGCTTGCGCCATGCTCCTACGCTGAAGCTTCGGCGCAAGCGTAAGCTTCAGCGACGGAGCACGGCGAGGAGTTTCACTATGCATCTGTATGACCAAAGCTGCCATTCGTTAGCTGAATGATGTAAATTATATGCCGGAACAATTTATCCCGTGAAATGTTTTAATTTTGTAGATTATTAATCCATGTAAATTTTTTTATGATGAAAAACCTATTATCCACATCCGGGGCGAAGATGCTGCTTGTTGTTTTCCTTACCGGAATTTTAGCAAACACCAGTATTATGGCGCAGAAGCAAATCCCCCTCGAGGATTTTTTTAAAAATCCTGAGAAAACGTATTTTCAGATCTCTCCTGACGGGAAGTATTTTTCTTATACGGCTCCCTATGAGAATCGAATGAATGTTTTTGTTCAGAAAATCGGTAGCAAGAAGGCCACCAGGCTGACCAGTGAAACCGATCGTAGCATTGCCGGCTATTTTTGGGCAAACAAAGACCGCATCCTTTATCTTAAAGATGATGGCGGCGATGAGAATTATGCTTTGTACGGCGTAGATAAGAATGGGAAAAACCTGAAATGTCTCACATGTTTTGAAGATGTCAGGACCCAGATCCTTGATCAACTGGAAGATATTCCTGATGAGGTGATCATAGGCCTGAATAAAAGAAATCCTCAGGTATTTGACCCTTACCGCCTGAACATTGTCAGTGGCGAGATGAGTATGCTTGCAGAAAATCCGGGAAACATCCAGGGCTGGATGACCGACCATGAAGGCAGACTCCGTGCAGCAATTGCCATCGTTGATGGCGTGAATATTCAGATCCAGTACCGCGATAAGGAAGACGAAGATTTCCGCCCTGTGCTGACCACCAGTTTCAAGGAAAGTGTTGATCTTGCTTTTTTCGATTTTGAAAATAAGAATGTATATGCCATTTCCAATCTCGGGCGCGATAAGTCTGCAGTTGTCCTTTTCGATATTGCAAACGGTAAAGAATTGGAAGTCCTTTACGAGAATGATGATTATGATGTAAGCAGCGTGCATTATTCCAGGGCGAGGAAAGTCATTACGTCTGCATCCTTTACATCATGGAAAAGGGAGCGCAATTTCTTTGATGATCAGACCAAACAGATATTTGACCGCCTGGAGAAAGACCTTGGCGAATACGAACTTGCCATTACGGGATATAATAAAGCTGAGGATATGTTTATCATTCGCACGTACAGCGACCGCTCACTTGGCGCGTATTATTTGTACGACATGAATAATGATAAGATTGAGAAGATCCATGAGGTTAGCCCCTGGATCGATGAAAATGAAATGGCCAACCAATATCCCATTAAATATACTGCCCGCGATGGCCTCGTGATCAGCGGATATCTTACACTTCCCAAAGGCCTTACAATGGAAACAGCGAAAGACCTTCCGGTTGTGATCAATCCTCATGGCGGGCCCTGGGCGCGCGATAGCTGGGGCTTCAATCCTGAGATTCAGTTCCTGGCCAACAGGGGTTATGCTATATTGCAGATGAACTTCAGGGGTTCCACAGGTTATGGCCGTGAATTCTGGGAATTATCCTTCAAACAATGGGGATTGACTATGCAGAATGACATCACCGACGGAGTTTACTGGCTGATCAACGAAGGCATTGCCGACAAAAACAAGATTGCCATCTATGGCGGAAGCTATGGCGGATATGCTACCCTGCAGGGTATTGTCGTCACTCCTACGCTTTATGCCGCAGCTGTTGACTATGTTGGCGTTTCAAACCTCTTCACCTTCCTGAAGACCATCCCTCCTTATTGGAAACCACTTCTGGATATGATGTATGAGATGGTAGGAAATCCTGAAACCGATAGTGTTCAGTTCGAAGCAACTTCACCGGCCATGAATTCCGACAAGATCATGACCCCGCTATTTGTTGCTCAGGGTGCCAACGACCCCAGGGTAAATATTGATGAGTCTGACCAGATCGTGAAAGCCCTTGAAGACCGGGGCATTGAGGTTGAATACATGGTGAAAGATGATGAAGGCCATGGCTTCTACAATGAAGAAAACCGTTTCGATTTTTACCGTGCAATGGAAGCGTTTTTGGCTAAATATTTGAAATAGGGTTTTGGGTTTTAGGTGTTGGGCGATGGGTGTTGGGTTGATTTTGGATTTTGAATTAATTTCTGATTTCTGATTTCTGATTTCTGATTTCTGATATATTAGTGTCCGGTTAAAAAGATGAATTGCTTATCTGCTAAGTTTTATTCATTTGTATATGTGTCGCTCGACTCCGCTCGCGATGACAATTCTTGGTCTGTTTTTGGGAAGAAGGGCGCGGCGCTCTAACAAA
>JAIOSQ010000066.1 GCA_021107535.1 Bacteroidales bacterium
CTAAGAAGGGCGCGGCGCCAAACTTAAGTTTTTTATTTGCTACTTTGTTAGAGCGCCGCGCCCTTCTTCCCAAAAACAGACCAAGAATTGTCATCGCGAGCGGAGTCGAGCGACACATATACAAATGTATAAAACTTAGCAGATAAGCAATTCATCTTTTTAACCGGACACTAATAATTATAAATAATAAAATTCGAATAAACAGATAAGCTTAATAAAATGGATACTGGATACTGGATACTGGATGCTGGATGCTGGATACTGGATGCTGGATGCTGGATGCTGGATACTGGATGCTGGATACTGGATGCTGGATACTGGATGCTGGATACTGGATAAAAGGAGCATTACTCAAAATCCAAATACCAAAATCCAACTCAATAACTTGTCCTGAGCCTGTCGAAGGACCCAAAACCAAACTTCGAACTACGAATTGTAAGCCTTTTTCATACCTTTACCCAAGATTAAAAAGCATGAATTACTACGATCTATTAAACATCCTGGAGGTCATTCTCCTCGCAGCAGTCTTTGTGTTCCTGTTCAGGTTTGTATTCATGAACTACACTTCAAAGGTCAGGAAACCTGCATCATGGGTAAAGGCTGCGAAAAGCGGACAAATTTCCATTGAATTGCAAAAAGCAGAAAAAAAATATCCTGACAGGATCCGCTTTTATAATCTATGGTTACAGCTTGAAAGACTGCGAAGGGACGGCATTGAAGGGTCATTTGCCGAGCTGGGGGTTTACAAAGGCGAGACTGCCAGGCTCATGCACTTATGCGCCCCTGAAAAAACACTTCATCTGTTCGATACCTTTGAAGGATTCCCTGCAACAGACCTTAAGGATGAATCGGGAAAAGCAGCAGCATATACCACACTACACTTTGCCGATACCGGGCTTGAAAAAGTTAAACGCTACCTTGGCGAACACCCGGAAATTGTATACCACCAGGGGTACTTCCCGGAAAGTGCAAAAGGCATGGAGAATGAAAAGTTTGCCCTTGTAAGCCTCGATGTTGACCTGCACAAGCCCACCAAAGCCGGACTGGAATTTTTCTATCCCCGCCTGTCACCAGGTGGTGTGATCCTGATCCATGACTATAATGCCGACTGGCCGGAACTCATGAAGGCCGTTGATACCTTTTGTACCACCATACCCGAAAGCCTTGTTCCCGTTCCCGATGCGGATAGCACGGTGATGATTGTGAAAGGAAATATCTAAAATCGAGATTTAGGCTCTTTAAAGGGCAGATACTGGATACTGGATACTGGATACTGGATAGTTTCATCATTAAGACAACACCTTAAAGAATATATTCACTTAAGAAATTACCTGGAAAATCCTGAAGCCATTATCAGACACTTAAGAATCCGTAAAAAATACGAACCACCAAACCTACCTTGTAACCAAAATGGTCAATGGGGGCTAGAATTTTATTGATCTGAATCAAATCCTAATAAATCAATGCTTTTGAAGGTAAAATTGTTTAATTTTAGGCTTTATCCAACACCAGTGAATTAAAAAATGAAACTCCCCGCCGTGCTCCGTCGCTGAAGCTATGGCGCAAGCGACAAGCAGCGGGGTATCATAACCCTCAAAAGAGGGTTAATTGGTTTTGCTTGTACAATCTTTTATACTCTTTTTCCACGGCTTGTTCTTTTACATACTGGGAGATCGTGTTTTCATCTCCAAACCTACTCACACTATTGACAAAGTAGCCATCAGTCCAAAATTCTCCGCCCCATAATTGCTCTTTTACTTCTGGATGCTTGCTGAAAATCTCACGTGAGGTAATACTTTATATTATTGTAACTATTTTTGTCGCACTATAAGCAGGAGTTGACTGAACAAGAAAATGAACATGATTATTATCTGTTCCAATTTCCAAAAAATGAATCTGGTAGCGTTTAGATATTTATAAGCAAATGTTTTTCAGTGATAAATCAACGGATTTACTTAAAACTACTTTCCGATATTTGGCCGGACATACAAAATGATAAATTAATACAGATACATTGTGAGACTTATGAAGATAAATACTTTTTGCCATTGCATGGAAAATTTAATAAATTCGCCCCAAGGGGCGGGGAACTAACCCCAAAGAGATTAGAAACATGATACTACTTAAAAAAGTTTTATTAGCGACAGATTTTAGTAAATCGTGCGAAAACGTTGTAAAAACTGCAATAGGTTTGGCTAAAACAATTCAATCGAAGATCATCCTTATTCATGTACTGCCTGATGACATCATAAACGAAAAAGCAAAGTTGCTTCTGAACGAAGCAGCGATAAGGGAGTTGGGAGTGATAAATGACAGGATTAAAAGCGAAGATATAAAAACAGACGAACCTATTCTGGAATACGGTAGCCACTACGATAAGATTGTTCAAACGGCAGATAACATAAATGCCAATGTGATCCTGATTGGATCTGGTGAAAAATCGAAAAATGATGTTTTTCAATTGGGTACAACTGCCGAAAAAATTATCAGAAAAAGCAACAAACCCGTATGGGTTGTAAAAAAAGATAATCCCTTAAATGTAAAAAATATATTTTGCCCTATTGATTTTTCCCCTGAATCGAACCGTGCATTGAAAAATGCAATCACCATAACACGCAGGTTTAAAGCCAAGCTAATTATTTTTAGTGTTTACGAATTGTATTACTCGGGTTTATTAAGGATAAAACATGATTGGGATGAAGAAAATGAAAATATAAGTTCAGAGCATTTAAGGAATTTCAACTCGTTTTTAGAGGATTTCAATTTAATTGACCTAAACTGGGACAAAGAAATCCAAAGTGGTGACCCGGCTACAGAAATACTCGGAGCAATTTCAAGGCACAAATCTGATCTCCTTATTATGGGTACTACAGGAAAATCCGGTTTAAGCAAACTGATCATGGGTAGTGTAACCGAAAAAGTTATAAGGGAAGTACCATGCTCGTTTATTACCCTAAAATCTAAAGATATTATCGACCTGCAATTAGAAGCTGAGATTCGTGATATTGAGAGCCATTGTAGAACTGCCAGGCAACTTATGAAAGACGGTTTTTTAAAAGAATCAATTAACGAGTTTAAGGTTTGCTTAAGCATAAACGGCATGCACATACCTTCGCTAAATGGCATAGCAAAAGTTTATGAAAAATTAGACGATAACAAGAATGCCGAAAAATACAAAAATATGGCAAGGTATGTCCTGTCCAAGATTTGGGACAGGAAAATAGAGGGCGAAATACGCAAATTCTATAAATTTTAATCAAATATTCATTAAGTTGAAAACTTAAGGAAATGAAAATCTAATCAATGGTATAAATCCCAGAGTGTACTGTCGCCAAAGTGGCTATGGCGCATCGGAAAGCCACCTGGTGTTAACCATTATCAAAATATCAAAAAAAATATCATGACAAATAAAATTCTTGAACTAACGGAAAAAATATACAACGAAGGAGTTGAAAAAGCAAAAAAGGAAGCGGAACTGATTATTGCAAATGCAAAAAAGGAAGCCGACAATATTATTAATGCTGCAAAAAACGGAGAAAAAGAAATTGCTGAACAAGCACAAAAACAAGCAGATGAGCTTAAAAAAAATACAGATTCGGAAATACGTTTGGCTGCA
>JAIOSQ010000051.1 GCA_021107535.1 Bacteroidales bacterium
AAACGCATCCGTATGGACAAGGCAAACGCACAGGACAGTGGTCAGACGAATGTTCAAAATCATCTTTGTTTTAATTAGATTGACCAAAAGTAACAAAAAACGGTTATGTGGAATAGGCTAATATTTAGTTCTCTTTATTTATAATGATTTTATATTAGCCTTAAATTAAAATTTTATACTTTATCTCTACAATAGATTTTCTATTTTTAGTGTTTAATTAAAGCACACCTTTACTCTCATCAAAAAAAAATACAATCATGAAAGGGATCAAAAATTTATCAATTTTTGCTGCTATTACAGTAATGGCATTAGTTTATTCGTGCAGACCTCATAAAGTGAAAAAACCACCTGAAATCAACCCGGAATTCGGGAATTACATCAATGCATTTACAACAGGAATTGTTTCCACTGAGACTTCGATTAAGATCCGGTTTCAGAAGGATATTCCCATTGAGGCTGAACCCGGTGAAGTGATTGATGCGGATTTGTTTGAGTTTTCTCCAAAGATTAGAGGGATAACCCGGTTGATTAACAAGAATTATATTGAATTTAAACCTGATAAACGGCTGATATCAGGGAAGACTTATGATGTCCGGTTTAATTTGTACAAATTATTTGATGTCCCCGATAATTTAGATGTATTTGAATTTCAATTCAGGACAATAGAACAATCTTTCTATGTGACAAAAGGGGAGTTTGGCCCTTATGACAACAAAAATTTGAGAAAAAATTGGCTGACAGGCTATGTTTCAACTGCCGATATAATGAGCGAAGATAATGTTCAGAAACTTTTAACGGCTGTACAGGATGGCAAAGAATTGCCGGTAACCTGGAATTTTGAAGGGATGACAAAGAAATTTCCGTTTGTAGTTGATAGTATTGAACGAAAAGATATTACGAGTGAATTTATCCTTTTGTGGGATGGCAATGTTCTGGATATTAATATCAAAGGGTCAGATACGACCGGGATACCGGCACTCAGTGATTTTAAAGTGATGAGTGTAAATGTTGTACAGCAGCCACTGCAGCATCTTGTGATACAGTTTTCCGACCCTCTTCTCGAAAATCAAAATCTGGATGGCATTATACGATTTGAAAAGAGAGGGGAACTGAAATTTGATATTGAAAATAATATTGTGAAGGCTTATACTACCCAAAGGATATCCGGCAGGAAAACAGTGTTTGTGGAGACAAGCATAAAAAATGTTTCCGGTTATAAAATGAAAGAACCCTGGTTCATGGAGGTTTCTTTTGAAAAAATTAAACCGGGCGTAAGGCTGATCGGACAGGGAACTATCCTTCCGGGTTCCGAAGGATTGATTTTTCCTTTTGAGGCTGTTAATCTGAAGGCTGTTGATTTGAGAATTATTAAGATATTTGAGAACAATATTGCGCAGTTTCTGCAGGAAAATAAACTTGACGGAAATTATAATATTAAAAAAGTTGGCAGGCCTGTTTTAAGAAAAAAGGTTCCATTGGTTACCGATTCTCCTCTTGACTTAGGCAAGTGGAATGCATTTTCGATTGATTTGACTGATTTAATCGAAAAAGAACCCGGCGCTATTTATCAGGTAGAACTTTCCTTTAAAAAAGAGTATTCACTTTACAACTGCCCGGGACAAGAAACAGACGAAGAAGACCTTAATAAATTCGAAGAAAGTAATAATCAGTTAATGAATGAAAGGGAGGGGCGCTACTGGGATAGCCCGGGTTATTACTGGTATTACTATTATCCGGATGGTTATAACTGGCGTGAGCGCGATAATCCCTGTCATGTTTCGTATTTTAATTCCAACCGCTGGGTATGCAGGAATATTTTAGCTTCTAACCTTGGAATTATAGCTAAAGGGGGAAGTGATAACCTGTTGAAGGTTGCTGTAACAGATCTTAGAACCACTAATCCTGTAAGTAATGTAACATTGGAGTTATATAACTTTCAGCAGCAATTAGCAGGTGTGGTAAGTACGAATGTAGAAGGTATGGCTGAAATTGATCTTCAAAACAAACCTTTTCTGTTAGTTGCTAAAAGAGGTGCAGAAAGGGGATACCTGCGGCTGGATGATGGTTCATCGCTTTCTACCAGTATGTTTAATGTAAGCGGTAAAATGATCAGGAAAGGTATAAAAGGATTTATTTACGGTGAAAGAGGTGTCTGGAGACCCGGCGATACCTTGTTCCTCACATTCATTTTAGAAGATAAAAACAATCTCTTACCTCCCGGACATCCGGTTTCATTTGAATTGATCAATCCAAGCGGACAGTCGGTTAGCAGATTGGTAAAACTGAAAGGAATGAATGGGTTTTACAATTTTACAACAAAAACCGAATCTGATGCTCCAACCGGAATATGGAATGCAAAAGTGAAAGTAGGTGGCGCTGAATTCAACAAAAGGATCAGAGTAGAAACCGTAAAACCAAACCGTTTGAAAATAAATCTCGACTTTGGTGTAGATGTGTTATCGGTTGCTGATAAGGATATGGAGGGCAATCTTAAAGTCAGGTGGTTACACGGCGCCATTGCAAGAAACCTCAAGGCAAACGTTACCGTTACGCTAAATACTATCAGGACTATGTTCAAGGGATATAAAGATTATACTTTTGTTGATCCTGCCAGGATTTTTTATTCGGATGAAAAAGTAATTTTTGACGGAAGGATCAACGACCTCGGAGAAGCTAAAGTAAAAGCTGATTTAGGAACCCACAAGAACGCTCCTGGAATGCTCAAAGCCAATTTTATGGTAAGGGCTTTTGAAGAAAGCGGCGAATTCAGTACCGATTTTTTCTCTTTACCTTATGCACCTTATGAATTTTTTATTGGATTAAAGATACAAAAAGGTGATAATTACGGTACACTTGTTACGGATTCTGTTTACAGAGCGGAGGTGGTAACGGTTGATAAGAATGGCAATCCTGTTTCTGTTTCCAACCTTAAAGTAACGATGTATAAATTAAGATGGAGATGGTGGTGGGATGTTTCCAATGAAAATCTTGGTAATTATCTAGGTCGTAATTATAAAGATTTGCTTATGACCAAAACTATATCGACCAAAAACGGGAAAGGCAATTTTACATTTAAAGTAGAATATCCCGACTGGGGGAGGTATCTTATCAGGGTTGAAGATAAGACCGGCGGTCATGCCACAGGAGTGAAATTCTATGCCGATTGGCCTGAATGGGTCGGCAGGTCCAAGAGAAAGCAACATGGTGGCGCTGCTGTGCTGGCTTTTTCATCCGATAAAGAAAAATACAATGTAGGCGAGCATGCAACTATTACTTTCCCGACAAGTGGCAAAGGAAGGGCACTGGTAAGTATCGAAAATGGCTCGAAAATAGTTGATGCTTACTGGGTCGTTCCTCAAAGCGGTCAAACCGAAACACAATTTGAATTCAAAGTAACAGAAGATATGTGCCCGAATGTATATGTTTATGTTACCTATATTCAGCCTCATGCCCAGACTGCAAATGATTTACCGATCAGGCTGTATGGGGTTATTACGGTATTTGTGGAAGATCCGGCAACGAAACTTCATCCCGTTATTAATATGCCGGATGAACTGGCTCCTGAAAAAGAATTTACAATCAGGGTCTCTGAACAAAACAACAAGGCAATGACATATACCATTGCTGTTGTTGACGATGGCTTGCTCGATCTGACAAGGTTTAGAACACCTGATCCGTGGTCAGTATTTTATGCCAAGGAAGCATTGGGTGTTAAAACATGGGATATTTACGATATGGTGTTGGGTGCTTATGGAGGCAAGCTCGAAAAACTATTTGCCATCGGAGGTGATGAAGAAGAACTGGGAAAGAGCGAACAAAAAGCCAATCGGTTCAAACCTGTAGTCATGTTTCTCGGACCATTTGAAATGAGCGGTGGAACAAAGTCACATACACTAATAATGCCGCGTTACGTAGGATCGGTAAGAACTATGGTCATTGCCGGAAATGATGGCGCTTACGGTATTGCAGAAAAAACAACTCCGGTTAAAAATCCATTGATGATCCTGGCGACCTTACCACGTGTATTAAGCCCCGGAGAATCTGTAAAGCTTCCGGTAACGGTTTTTGCTATGGACAAAAAAGTAAAAAATGTTAAGGTTAAGGTTGAGGCAAATGAACTGTTCAGAGTATCTGGTGATGTTGTTCAGACTTTGAAATTTAATCAAACAGGAGATAAGGTTATCAACTTTGACCTGGAAGTATTGGAAAAAACAGGAGTGGGGAAAGTAACATTACTTGCAACAAGTGGCAATGAGAAAGCAAAATATGATATAGAGCTTGATGTGCGGAACCCGAATCCTCCTGTTGTGGAATATATTGATGCAGTGATCCATCCGGGAAAAATCTGGACTGCCGATTACACTCCTGTTGGAATATCCGGAACAAATGAAGGATTTGTCGAGATTTCGGGAATTCCACCGATTGATTTTGGGAAAAGACTGAAATATCTTGTTAGTTATCCCTATGGTTGTTCCGAACAAATTACATCTGCTGTTTTTCCTCAGCTTTACCTCGGCGATGTGATGGAAATTGATGATAGAATGAAAAACTGGACAACCAATAATATAAAAGAAGCCATCAGGACGTTGGGATTTATGCAATTATCAAACGGAGGTTTCCGGTACTGGCCTAATGCAGTAATGGCAAATGATTGGGTATCTACTTACATTGGGCATTTTATGCTTGAAGCCGAAAAAAAGGGCTATACTATACCTCCCGGATTTAAAAGTAAATGGATAAGTTATCAGAAAAGAGCTGCACGAAGCTATAAATATTATAGTAAACAATACACGGGATATTATTATGGCTCACATCTTGCACAGGCATACAGACTTTATACATTAGCGCTGGCAAATGCACCCGACATGGGGTCTATGAACAGACTCAGAGAACTAAGCAACCTGTCACTTTCTGCAAGATGGCGGTTGGCTGCTGCGTATGCCTTAGTCGGACAACCGGAGGCAGCCAGGGAACTGACAGCTAATCTGGCAACTAATGTGGAAGCATATTCTTCAATGAATAACCGGACTTATGGTTCAGCCCTTCGCGACATGGCTATGATACTTGAAACCATGATTATTATGGACGAATTCGATAAAGCAGCTCCCCTGGTAATGAGGATTTCAAAAAATTTAAGCAGCAACGGGTGGTACAGCACGCAAACAACTTCATACTGTCTCCTGGCTTTGGCAAAATTTGCAGGCTCTCATCAATTTGCAGATGATGAGATGTATTTTACATATAAAATAGATGACGCTGACGAAATAACTAAACGAACACAATTGCCATTAACGCAGATTGATTTGGATATTCAGGGAATGGAAAAAGGGTCAGTTAAAGTTGAAAATAAAGGGGAAGCACTCATCTATGTCAGGATCATGTTACAGGGAGTGCCTCTTATTGGAAATGAAACTTATGCCGAAAACAACCTTAAGATAAAAGTTAATTATAAAACCATAAACGGAAAGCCGTTAGATGTTAAAAAAATAGACCAGGGAACCGATTTTATTGCAGAAGTTAAGGTAATTAATCCTGCTATTTATACAACATATTCTGAGATGGCATTAAATCAGATATTTCCATCAGGATGGGAGATAATTAACACGAGGATAGCTGATTATTCCAGCGCACATGAAAAAAGCGTTCCTCAATACAGGGATATCAGAGATGATCGTATCTATACACATTTCGGCATTGGTAAGAACCCCAGAACTTATGTCGTAGTGCTTAATGCAGCTTACAGGGGTCGGTTCTATTTACCTGCTGTTTCTTGCGAAGCAATGTACGACAATTCGATTAATGCCCGTGTTCCCGGAAAATGGGTGGAGGTTGTGAAGCCGGGAGAGAAATAGGCTCAATCTAACAGGTTTTTATTCAACCTGTTAGGTCTAAAAATAAAAATATATTTAATTTGGAGTATAATAAAAGAAAGAATATTAAATCAGTTCTGAAAATTATCGGAATTATTTTACTTCTGACTTTACTTATTATTTACTGGTTATGCCTCCCTTCAAAGTTATTTAATAACCCAACATCCACTGTCATTGAAGACAGAACCGGACTTTTACTTGGCGCTAAAATAGCGAATGATGGTCAGTGGCGATTTCCATATAATACTAATGTACCGGAAAAGTTTAAAATCGCCATCCTTGAATTTGAAGATAGGCATTTTTATAAACATCCCGGAATTAACCCGATTTCTTTAATTCGGGCTACATTTCAAAATATCAAATCATGGAGGATAATTAGTGGCGGAAGTACTTTAACCATGCAGGTTATCCGTCTTTCCAGTAGGGGTAAACCGAGGACAATCTTCGAAAAAGTCAGGGAAATTATTTTGGCTACACGTTTGGAACTAACATATTCAAAAAATAAAATTCTTTCACTCTACGCCTCAAATGCGCCCTTTGGTGGAAATGTTGTCGGGTTGGATGCAGCATCGTGGAGGTATTACGGGAGAAGCCCGGAAGATCTTTCCTGGTCGGAAGTTGCAACTTTAGCTGTACTACCCAATGCTCCATCATTAATTTATCCCGGAAGAAACCGGAAAGATCTTTTAATCAAAAGAAATAATTTATTAGACAGACTTTTAACCGGAGGATACTTAGATACTGTGAGCTGTGAACTTGCAAAAGCAGAGCCTTTACCCGGTAAACCATTACCATTGGATCAGTCGGCTCCGCATTTACTTACTAAGTTATATCTGACGAATAAAGGAGAAAGAATCAGAACCACGCTGAACTATGAGCTACAGAATTCAGTTAACGAAATTGTGCAGTATCATAATAAAATGCTAAAGCATAGCGAAATTCATAATGCTGCTGCTATAGTTGTGGAAGTTGAAACCGGAAATGTTCTGGCTTACATGGGAAATACACGAAATCCACATCAACCGGAACACGGAGGCGATGTAGATATTATCACAGCACCAAGAAGCTCAGGCAGTATTCTAAAGCCGGTTTTATACGCTGCCATGCTCGACGCAGGTGAAATTTTACCGAATACTTTAATACCCGACATTCCAACTCAAATCAGTGGTTATATACCAAAAAATTTCTCGCTTGGTTTTGATGGGGCAGTTCCTGCAAGCAAAGCGCTTTCCAGGTCGCTGAATGTGCCTGCTGTGAAAATGCTGCAACAATACGGCGTTTTTCGTTTTTACGATCTTTTGAAAAAACTGGATATGCAAACACTCTCTTTTTCTGCTGATCATTATGGATTATCATTAATACTCGGTGGTGCTGAAACGACCTTATGGGATTTGGCTGGTATTTATTCGAGTTTCAGCAGGGTAATAAATCATTTTTATGAGTACAACGGAAGATATGCAGATGCCGATTGGCATAAACCCGTATATATTTTAGATAGTAAAGGTGAACCGGAAAATGATCCTGTACAGTTCAATGACAAAGGAATTTTAAATGCCTCATCTGTCTGGTTAACATATCAGGCACTACTGGAGGTAAACAGACCGGATGAATTAGCCGGCTGGAGATCATTTACTTCAACGAGAAAAATTGCATGGAAAACAGGAACCAGCTTTGGCTTCAGAGATGCCTGGGCAGTTGGAACTACATCCAAATATGTAGTTGCTGTTTGGGCGGGAAACGCCGACGGAGAGGGGAGGAGTGGTCTGACAGGTGTGTCAGTCGCAGCCCCTGTAATGTTCGATATTTTTAATGTTTTACCTTCATCTGGTTGGTTCGATCCTCCCTATGACGAAATGGTAAAAATGCCGGTTTGCAGAATGAGCGGTTACAGAGCTTCCTCCATTTGTGAACCCATAGATAGCATTTGGATACAGAGGCAGGGATTAAAAACGCCACCTTGTCCGTATCATAAACTTGTACACCTTGATAAGACCGGAAAATGCAGAGTGAATAGCAATTGTTATGATCCTTTGGAAATGGCTCATAAATCATGGTTTATTCTGCCACCGGTTATGGAATGGTATTACAAATCGAAAAATCCATTGTACAAACCTCTGCCACCTTTCAGAGAAGATTGTTTACAAAATGTTTACAGAGAGCCAATGGAGTTTATTTACCCGGCAAGCAACACCAGGTTATACCTGCCATTGGAGTTGGATGGCACGTTGGGAAGTATTGTACTTGAAGTAGCTCATCATGATCCGGATGCGATTATTTACTGGCATCTAAATAATGAATACATCGGTTTGACAAAACATTTGCATCAGTTAGCTATTCAGCCGGAAGCCGGAACACATTTAATTACTATAGTAGATAATAAAGGAAATACTATAAGTAAACGGATTGAAATATTTCATAATTAGCAAAAGAATCATCAGAAAACAACCTGTAATGTTAAATTTAAAAAATTGAATACATGAATGTTAATATGGTTATTAACAATTGTTAATAACTCTTGTTTAAAACATGTGAATATAAACAAGAAAAAAAACTTGACTTCGGGATATGGGATGTTGTACT
>JAIOSQ010000032.1 GCA_021107535.1 Bacteroidales bacterium
ATGGTTTCAGCTCAATGGCTTTCAGATAATAAGCGGAGGACTCAGTAAACTGTCCCGAAAGATAACTCAACCATCCGAGCCGGGCATTGATATGATAGGAGTCGGGGTCATAAATATTCTTCAATGCTTTGATGGCTTCTGCATAATCCCCATCATATTCATAGGCATAACTGCTGGAAAAAGCTTCACTGATCGCTTTGGTATCCTGTGCTTTGAGGCTTATCAAAGCCAATGAGAGTGTAAAAACCAATAAACTCCTTCTTAAAATGTCCATTTTAATCCTCCTATGATATTTTGATTTGTATATTTTAATTTAATTGTTCGTTGCCCGTCACGTATGTACGGACTGTAACTGTATTCTGTTCTTATCCCTTCTTTTTGCATATACTGGTATCTGAGGGATAATTGCACAGATGGTGAAATTACGAAAATCAGGTTCAGCCCGGCTTTAAGATTTATATCATCCGTAATATTATAAACGACAAAAGCATTGGATTCGTTTGTGCTTCTTAAATTACCGTAGGCGCCAAAGCCTTCGATCCAGAGAAAGCTACTGGCCTTCACACCGAGCATCTGGCTGAAAATGGGCCTGGTATCGCTTTTCTCAAAAAGTCCCTTTATTGTTGTATTCCCATAGAAGTTCAGGTTGCCAAAGGGATAGTAAGTCGCTGAAAAGCCAAATTGCAGCTGGTTCATATTGTTCAGGTTGGAATATGAAGCGAATAGGCCCAGGTCAAATACAGCAATCTGTTTATTGAATGCCAGCGACCATACTATATTGTTAAAAGAATATTCCAGCGAACGAATGTCATACTTCGCATCTTGACTTCCTATTGGAACAAACGATTCAATGGAGATGTCTTCTGTCTTTACATGAATATAGTTTATGGCCGGAGTGAGCGACCATCCTTTACCCAATAATATTTTCCCGTTCAGATAAAAAGAGTTTTGTCTGACATTATAATCATAGCTTTCAACAGGATCAGTTACCCCCCATTTATATTGAACTGAAGCCTGTCTGGATATAATCAGATTGGAATAAGCTGTGTATATCGTAATATGAGGTTTAATATTCAGATTGATCCCGAGCTGTGAATAATAACTGCTTCCATAAAGATCTTGCTCCCTGTATCTGAATGGCTCAGGCAGCATGCCCATCTCATTTTCATCAAAATTATTGCTGAACTCAGGCCCTGTCTCAAGGTAGATGCCTTCAATCCCCTTCCTGTTTTCTATTCCTTTTTCTTCTTTGAATGACTGGCTCCAGCTGCTGGATGCCCACGCTGCTTCATCATGTTGGCCCGAATAAATAAGCGCATAGTAGAGATATTCTTTGGCCAAAGGATCTTCCGGGCTAAATTCAATAGCCTTCTCCATCTGCTCCGCTGAATTTCTGTAATTCTGCTTGTTGAAATATGCAAGTCCCATCCTCATCCTCAGGTAGAAATAGTCGATATCATGGTGAAGGGCTTCTTTCCCCACCCGGATGACTTCATCCCAGTTTTCACTGATGCTTGCGTGATACATGCTGGAATCGACCCGGCGAAAATCAATTTTCAACTGGGCATTCGCCAATCCGGCGAAAAACAGGAACAGGATCATTATAAGCCCGGCTCTTCCCATGTGGCTTCAATGTTTGCACTTTTTGTGCTGATATAAATTTTCCTTATGGCACCTTCGCTGATGGTAAAGCGGAATTCAAATGACCTGCGAAGCTTTTTCCCGGCACGCACCGATGCCGTTGACCTCAGTTCTATGGTAGCATCCGACAGATCATCTTCAATCTTGTGGTATACCAGTCTGTATTTTGCTTTGAGGAAGGTGTAAAAAGGTGCAATAAAGTCCTGTAATATCATTCCGGATTTCCTGCTGATTATGCTTAATGGATAAACATCTTCTATGATCATGTCCTGGTAGTATCCTGATACTGCGCGGTATAAGCCGAGATACAGCAGGTATAGAAAAGATTTTTTATTTCCCTGGAAATGGGTGAAGTACATCATTTCTCCTTCAATCCTGAAAAATGCTTTTGAGTTGGTGGTTTCGCAATGAATATATGTATTGTTATATAGGTCAGTTTTTACATTTAATTTCACCTGAATATCCTGTTCATTTTTATCAGAGCTAAGCCTGAATTGCAATTTCTGGCCCGGAACAAAGTGAAAGGCTTTATGCAGGCTTTCATTTTTATCTACATTAGAAACAAAGTCATTTTTTAACGGCCTGAGGTAAGTTTTCAATGAATAGCTTGTGCCCTTGCGCATAATAAAAAATGCGAAGGGATAGTCGATGGTTTTTGCGCCAATAAAGGGATTGGCCTGCACCTGGAAGTGGAGGTGTGGCTGCGGTGATCTGCCTGAATTTCCACAAAGTGCCAGCACATCCCCCCGCTTAATATAATCCCCTTTTTCTACTTTAAAGGATTCGTTCTTCAGGTGGCTGAGCTTGGTGTAAACTTTATCAGCATGTTTAATGATGATGGTATTGCCCCAGTTCTGATCGAGGTTTACTTCCCCTATGGGATTATCTTCCACACCGTCGAGAATCTCCTCCACCCAGCCGTCGGCCGGAGCAAGGACCGGCTTATTGAAACAGTAATAATCTTCAGGCTTCCGGCCGGAACCGGATGACAGGCTGCCCTCTTTATCCACAATCTCAAAATCCCATGCGTGTTTCCATCTTTCTTTATGTGTTATCTCTCCATCATGTCCCTGTGTTACCGTCCATTCTCCCCAGAAGGGAAGGCTCAGGTTTATCATCACATCTTCATCGAAGCGTTGCCTGTAGCTGTCTTTAGTGTAAAAGTTCATTTCCGGCGAGAAATGCTGTACCGTTACGATCTCCGGTTTTCGGTAAAAGCGTTCCCTGAATTTGAGAATGTACAAAAACATCAAAACAACAATATTGAATGGCAGGGAATATATCGATAGCTGTGATGCTGCAAACATCTGGCTGGTGCTTGTGATCAGAAATGAGATAAGCGGAGTGAGCAGGATAACCCATAAATAGGACCATTTTGACGGGATGATAAAAAATCCGCCGATGGCGATGGCCGTAAGAATAAAGTTAAAGCCGATATAGCTATAGCTTAATGCATTGATATCGGCACCGATAATGTCATAGAATACCCAGGCAGATACATATCCAAGTATCGAAAGCAGGAATGCCTGCCTTGAATAGATGAGTATGCCAATAGCAATAATGATACCTGGAAAAAGATGATATTGAAAGAATATGGCACCCAGTGAGCGGAAATATAACACCACTATATCAGGTAATGGAAGGCTGTAAAACCACTCGTATATTGTCACCATTCCGCTTCCGCCAAGGGCATACATCTCATTCAGTGTATACACTCCGCGTTGGCTGATATCCAGAGAAGTGTATTCACGCGCAGCGAGAAAGATCATCCAAATGCCGAAAAGAAATGGAATGCTGAGGTAGGGGAGTCCGTACTTGCCGATCACGCCTTCCAGCATTATGGTTACCAGCAAGGTAAACAATGATGCAAACAACAGGATAAGCAGAAATTCCGGACTGAATTCGTAATACATCCCAAGGCCAAGTCCGACCAGTAGGCTGTTGAACCCGTAGTACCCGTTTTGGATCTTTTGCCTGTTAAAGCCGATCATTAATGCAGCAAGGTTGGAGCTGACCACTGCGATCAGGCCTGCCAGGCCAGCATAAAAATCGAAAAAAGAAACAATGATCAATATAAAAGCAAATAACTGCTTGTTGGAGAAAAACACCTGTGAATAGCTGTTGAGGATGCTGTCTGTTAGCAATGCTATGTTCTTATTTGCTTCCTTTATCATTTATTTCTTGTTTTCTACCAACATCTGGCCCCTCTGGGGCCGGTTCGTGAATTCCGAGTGACAAATTTCATAACCCAACACTCAAATACCCCCAATTCAAAACTTAAAATTTATAACTCAAAACTTCTTAGGTGTTCCGGCATCTTCTCATATGCGGTAATGCTTTCGATCGATTCACTTTCACGAATAAGATAGGGTTTCCCGTCGCCGCCTATCATCACCACCTTCGGACGCAAGGTAATAAATTGCATCCATTGTGTCATGTTATACGCCCCCGCGGAGTGGATAACAAATTGATCGCCTTTGTTCATCAATGGCAGGCTGACATTCTCCCTGATCACATCGATATTCATGCAGAGTGGCCCATAAAGCACTGTATCTTCAACATAATGGGTGAATTCCTGTGCAGGTGTGATCTTATGGTCATACCAGAAGGAGGTGAACAGCAGGTTCACTCCCACATCCACGATGGTATTTCTTCTTCCGTCGGATAATCTTTTGTTTGAGATCACAGAGCCGAGGAGATAGCCTGCATCATCAATAAGTGCACGGCCGGTTTCGAGGATCAGCAGGGGAAGGTTACCCGGCTCAAAATCTGAATTGATCA
>JAIOSQ010000332.1 GCA_021107535.1 Bacteroidales bacterium
ACAAAGGACAGGTTCCTGCCCAGAATCATACTTTTACCATTGATGCTTCTAAGCTCCAGTCCGGTATTTATTTCTATACCGTAACTGCAGGTACAAGCCAGGTTACAAGGAAAATGATTGTTGAGTAGAATTAAAAATTTATAATCTACAAAACCTCTCCGGAATATCCCGGGGAGGTTTTTTTGTTGTCTCATTTCCGCCAATGGTAAAGTTAAACAGGCAATTTATTTGATTGCGTATGGAAAATATATTATCTTTATTATTTTCAATGCCTGATACCCTTATCTGAAACCTGGGCATTATTTATAAATTAGTATTAAAAACCGGAAATTAGTTCCCTTAAAACATCAGTATTATGAAAAAATCTTTATCTCTTCTTTTGTTGATGAGCTTCTTCATCATGGCCTATACCCAAAATATACCTGCCTCCGAGAGTTCTTCGGACAAGGTCATGGAAATAGTTAAGCATGTCAAAATCGGTGGCCCGGTACTGAATCCGGGGCAAATGGTGAATAATTCACAAGGAAACCTTAAACTTCTTCTGGATGAAAGCCAAATCGGGACAACATGGTATGATCTCCAGACAAATTCTCAATTGGACAACAGATTCTACCGTTATGATGACGGATCCATGGGAGCGGTTTGGACCATGGGTTTTGAATCATCAAATTTTCCTGACAGGGGAACAGGTTATAATTTTTACAACGGCGTCGAATGGGGCCCTGAACCAATGGTCAGAATCGAATCACTTCGATGCGGATGGCCATCATACAGCCCCTGGGGAGCAGATGGGGAATTGGTGGTGAGCCATGATTTTACAGCCAGTGAATTAATTATTAATACCCGCGAAACAAAAGGATCAGGCAGTTGGAATGAGTCAGTTTTTACTTATACAAACGGACCTGCCACACTTTCCTGGGCAAGGGTGATCACATCAGGTGAAAACAATGAAGTGATCCATCTGATCAGTAATACTTATGGGGCATATATGGGACAGCCCACAGGACTGGTATATTCTCGTTCAACAGATGGTGGCGACACCTGGGATCCAGAGAATATGGTACTTGAAGGAACAGGCGATGACTCCTATTTTGAAATCTCTGCTGATGACTATACAATGGCTGCAAGAGGGAATACTGTGGGTATACTGATTGGTAGCCCGTGGATGGATCTTTTCTATATGAGATCAGATGACAGTGGTGATAACTGGAGCAAACATATCGTTTGGGAACACCCATATCCTTTCTTAGACCCTGCAACCATGCTGGCAGATACTTTTTTCTGTATGGATGGTTCTGCACAATTAACCATTGACTACCAGGGACATGCTCATGTAGTTTTTGGTATCCAAAGAGCTATAGCTGATGAATCCGGATTTGGTTTGTATGCCTGGAATCCTGATTATGATGGTATCGGATACTGGAACGATATGATGGAGCCATTTTCCAACGATCTGGACGCGCTTGCTCCGCCAGATCTTGGTTATGAAAACACTGAAATGATTGAAGATGTAAATTACATAGGCTGGATGCAGGATGTGGATGGTGACGGAGTGGTAACACTGGAAGGGATCATGAATTATCGTACACCTGGAATGTCAAGCATGCCAACCATCACTGTAGATGAACAAGGACAACGCTTTGTGATTTTTACATCCAACACCGAGACCTATGTTTATACAGGAGGTACCGAACCGGTAAATTATAAGCACCTTTGGGCCAGGGCTTATGCCAATACTGTCTGGGGTGAGTTCATAGACCTTAATGAGGATATATCTCACGTTTTTGACGAATGCATATATCCCCAGCTTGCAAGTAGTTCTGATGATAATATTCATTATTTCTATAATGCAGATGTAGCCCCGGGTACTGCCCTGGATGGGGATCACGATTACCAGGTAAACAGGATGATCTATGGTATGTTTCCGAAATCAGACCTGATCACAGGTATTGATGAAAGTCATCATATCCCGGAAGCCAATGTTTCCCAAAACTATCCGAATCCCTTCAGTAATGAAACTTTTGTAAAAGTTGAACTTGAAAATGCGGTTAACCTTCGCCTGGTAGTTACAAATCTTGCAGGCCAGAAAGTGCTCGAATATACAAAAGGACAGGTAGTTGCGGGTGAATATGGTTTTAAAATTGATGGATCATCACTTAATTCAGGGATATATTTCTATACGGTATATGCTGATGATAGCAGTGTAAGCCGTAAAATGGTGGTGAAATAATAAATGATTGCAGATGATATAACATGGCCAAGGATGATCACTTCGGGTGAAAACAATGATTATATCCACCTCTTTGTAAATTCATATAATGCATATATGGGCCAGGAGAGGGCTATACTGTATTCACGTTCAAATGATGGTGGGGTGTCCTGAGCCCTGGATCAGCCAATGTTGGCATTGAAGTAACGACCTGCCCGCAGGTACGTATATCTGTACCGTGAAAGCTGGTGAGGAATTTGTAACGCAGAAGTTGATTGTGCGGTAGGGGGTACGCGGTACGTGGTTCGCGGTACGGGGTACGGGAATTCTTTACAGCAACATATGAAATAAAAAAAAGGGTTTCTGGTTGGAAACCCTTTTTTATTAAAAATATTTCTAAAATTTCCCTAAAAAGAAAAGAGCTGTCTGGTCTCGACAGCTCCTCTCAAATAAACAAAACCAAATCTTTATAAGGCAATTTACTATTAGCAAAAAGGATGCCAGAGTATTAAGTGCTATATAGTCAGCCGTTTATACTATTTATTTTTATATTTATCTATCTATTTTTTGGAAAATGATTCCCAATATGGTATGGCCTTGAGATGATCATGCATCGGACAGAGTGCTGCGCTGAACAATATCGGTTTCGTTTTTGTTAGTTTAATGTTTGGGCAGTGATTCTGGATACTAGATACTAGATACTGGATACTGGATACTGGATACTGGATACTGGCCAACCCTGTACCTTGCACCCTGCACCTTAATATTAATATACTACAAGATGAAAGGGAAAATAGTCTTAATTACCGGTGCCACTGATGGGATAGGCAAGCAGACTGCTATTGAACTTGCCAAACTGGGTGCTGAGATCATTATCCATGGAAGACACAGCTATAAGGGAAAGCAAGTGCAGGAAGAAGTGCGTGCAGCATCTGATAATGAAAACATATCTTATGAACCTGCCGATCTCTCTTCACTGAGCCAGGTAAAAAAGCTTGCAGCTGTAATTAATGAAAAATATGGCCTGCTTGATGTCCTGATAAATAATGCAGGAGTTTTTATGCGGGGTCAGACTTACTCTGAAGACGGCATTGAAATGACCTTCGCAGTAAATCATCTGGCCCATTTTGCCTTAAGCCTGCAATTACTTCCTTCTCTTATGATGGCAAAACAGGGGAGGATCATTACCGTGAGCTCTATCGCTCATACCAACGGCCCCCGGATTGATTTTACCGATCTTCAGGAAATAAACTCATATATAGATTATAGTGCCTATGCCTTGTCAAAACTTGCCAATGTCCTCTTCTCAAATGAGCTTGCAGAAAGGCTCAGGGGAACTCATATTACTTCCAACAGTTTGCATCCTGGTGTAATTTCTACAAAACTACTTCAAGCAGGTTTCGGAATTTCCGGTAGCCCGGTAGAAGAAGGCTGTAAAACCTCAATATATCTGGCCTCAGAAAGTTCTCTGGCAGAAGCCAGTGGAAAGTACTTCTCCGGCAGTGCAGAAGCCGATTCTTCGCCATTTTCATATGACCCCGGAACACGGAGGAATTTATGGTCGCTGAGCGAAGAGCTATGTGAAATTTATCTCAGCGATTTTATGTAATTTTACCTTTCGTTCTAACAGGGAGATCCCAATAGCTTTTTTTAATCTTAATACAATATACCATGAACTTTTCTATCAGACTGATCACCACCATTATTATTATAAGTGGTTTTTTTAATCTTGGCTTTGCCCAGTCCGAAACTGAAATTACAAGCGATGAGTTGAAACAGCATGTTGGCTACCTGGCCTCCGATGATCTCCGTGGAAGACTTCCGGGAACAAAGGGTGGACTGCAGGCTGCTGAATACATTGCAGGGGAGTACCGGAAAGCCGGGATGAAGCTACTTGCGGATGATGGTTTCCAGTATTTTGAAGTCGTTACGGCAGTGGAAGCAGGAGAGGGAAACTTTTTGAAAACCCATGATCTGGATGCAGAACTTCATGTGGATTTTGTACCCATCTCTTTTTCTAAAAACGGACAACTTTTCGCTACTGTTGTTTTTGCCGGATATGGCTTCCAAATTGAGAATGACAGTCTAAAGTGGGATGATTATGAAGGAGTTGATGTGGATGGTAAATGGGTGATCATCCTTCGTGGTGAGCCGGATGAAGGAAATTCAAACATCCCATTCTCATCTTATGCCGGCATAAGGGAAAAGGTGCTTATGGCCAAAGATAATGGTGCAGGTGGAGTGCTTTTTGTCTCGGCTCCGGGCTTTAATGAAGAGGATCAGCTGATGAGAATGTTCTATGATAAAACAACTGCAGATGCTGGCGTGCCTGTGTTTCATATCAAGCGCTATATTGCTGATTCACTCCTCGCAGCATCTTCATATACCATTTCATCCCTTGAAAACAGGATCACGGACAATAAATCTCCTTTTTCATTTGAATCAGAAGTGGAACTGGATGGTTCGTCAGAGGTGATCCATCAAAAAGTGCGAACCCAGAATGTTGTAGGTATGATTGAAGGCAGTGATCCTGTACTGAAGGATGAGATCATAGTGATTGGGGCACATTACGACCATCTGGGCATGGGTGGCCCGGGTTCCGGTTCAAGGGAGCCTGATACAGATGCTGTACACAATGGTGCCGACGATAATGCCTCGGGTGTGGCCGGGATCATCGAGATCGCTGAACAATAAAAACTCAATTGCCATTGGAGGGACCGGTACTTCTGTTGAAAGCGAAGACTTATTGAATAAATACCTTGATGAATACGGGATGAAAGCTTCCTTTTCACGGGAAGGCTTTGGGCCGTCCGATCACGCAGCATTTTATGCTGAAGATATAACGGTGTTCTTTATTTCTACCGGAGCTCATCAGGATTATCATACACCACAGGATGATGTAGCATTTATCAATTTTGAAGGCCAGAAGAGTATCTCAGATTTTTCTTTTGAACTCATCATGGATGTGGCCAACAGGGATGAAAGGCTGACCTACCAGGAAGCCGGCTCTAAAAGTCGTTCAGAACAGGGATTCCGCTTCAAAGTAACCCTGGGTATCGTTCCGGATTTCACCAGTAGTGAGAATGATGGCCTTGGTGTTGGTGGAGTCAGTCCCGATGGCCCAGCTGATAAGGCAGGTATGCTTAAAGGAGATGTTATTGTAGCCATGGATGGCATGGAAGTGGCCAGCATCTACGATTATATGGCCCGCCTTAAAAAGTTCGAAGCCGGACAGATCATTACTGTCGATGTGATACGGGATGGCAAGAAAGTGGTGCTGCTGGTACAACTATAAATATTGACGGAGAATGGTTTGCTGTTTTCTTCTATCTTTGCGCTTTATTGAGTAGGCATGTTCGATTTTCTTAGTGCATCTTTCATTATGAAGTTTCTGAAGTTCGCTGCTGTAGGACTCTCAGGTTTGTTAATCGATTATGCCTTTACCTACCTTTTCAAGGAGATATTCAAAGTTCAGAAGTATGTTTCCAACTCCATTGGCTTTACTATCGCGGCCAGTTCCAATTATGTTTTGAACCGGGTTTGGACCTTTGAAAGCGATAATCCGGATATTGCACTGGAATACACGGAATTCCTTATTATCTCTATCATTGGTCTCGGACTGAATAACCTTATTCTCTGGCTGATTGTAAGTAAGATTAAGATCAATTTTTACCTGGCGAAATTTTTTGCCATCTGTGTGGTTACCGTCTGGAACTTCCTGGCGAACTTTTTGATAACATTTAACCAGAGCTTTTAGTAACAAAAAAAAAGCCCTGCTTCAGCAAGGCTTTGAGATATCTTAATAAGTTTTCCTACTCAGCAAAAACTTCAAATTTCAGTTCAACAGTTACATCTTTGTGAAGTCTGATTTTGGCAATGTATTCGCCAAGTTCCTTGATGGATTCTCCATCCACTTGAATGTTTTTCCTGTCGATTTCGAAATTATGCTGTTCCTTGATCGCGTTAACAATTTGAACATCATTTACAGAGCCGAAGATCTTACCTGAAGTTCCGGCTTTGGCAGCGATTTTAATGCTGATGCTTTTCAGTGCTTTTGCCAGGGTTTCAGCTTCATTCAGGATCTTTTCTTCCTTATGGGCTTTTTGTTTCTTTACTTCGGCAAGCACCTTTTTGTTGGTTTCGGTTGCCAGTATGGCAAGCCCCTTAGGGATCAGGTAATTCCTTCCATAACCGCTTTTTACGGTGATGAGGTCATTTTTGTATCCCAGTTTTGGTATGTCTTGTTTAAGAATAACTTCCATTTTTCTTTCCTCCTTATTTTAACAGGTCAGCTACATAAGGCATCAGGGAAAGATGGCGGGCGCGTTTGACAGCCTGCGATACTTTTTTCTGATACTTTGTTGAAGTTCCGGTGATCCTTCTGGGAAGAATCTTTCCCTGTTCGTTAACGAATTTCAAAAGGAAGTCTGGATCCTTATAATCGATGTATTTGATGCCACTTTTTTTGAAGCGGCAATACTTTTTCTTTTTGGTATCGACTGCTATGGGAGTCAGATATTTTATATCACTACTGGATTGTGCCATTGTTTTTTTTTAGGATTAATAACTGAATCAGGCTTCTTCTTCAACAACCTTTTCTTCGGCAGCCTTTTTTCTTTTCTTCTCGTTATAGGCAATGGCGTGCTTATCCAGTTTCACGGTGAGGAAACGAAGAATGCGCTCATCTCTTTTATACATCACTTCAAATTCCTGAAGCTCTTGTCCATCCATCTTGTATTCGAAAAGGTGGTAGAAACCGGTTGATTTTTTCTGGATGGGATAGGCGAGTTTCCTCAAACCCCAGCTCTCGTCGAGAACAAGTTCAGCCTTTTTTGACTTGAGATGTTTCCGAAACTTATCAACCGCTTCCTTCATCTGATCTTCAGACAAAACGGGAGTCATAATGAAAACGGTTTCGTACTGGTTCATGTTTCTAATTAATTGATTGATTATTAATAAAATCTCCGCTCTGTTAAAAACGGTGTGCAAAGGTAGGAAGTTTTCCATAAATAGCAAACATTACTGTGTTAAATAATTATTGCCGGATTGCAGATTTAGAATGCCCTTAAGGGAGCTATAAGTGCCTAGTGCCTAGTGCCGAGTGCCTATCTGGAGTGGAGAGTGTTGATTGTAAAAGTGATGAAGAAAAAATCTTAAACCCACACTCACAAATTCACACAGTCCCAAAGTCTCACAGTCTCAAAGTCCCTAAGTCTCTGATTCCCTGACTCTCTGATTCTCTGATTCCCTGACTCCCTGACCCTCTGATTCTCTAAGTCTCTATGCTTTCCCATCAAGCAGTCTGTCGCAAATAAACCACGCTGCCTTACCATCGCCGTAGAGTGAAGGAAAGGATCGGGGAGGGGTTTTTGAGAAATGATCATATGCGGCCAGTATCTTTTCTTCATCCGCATCCGCGATAATGGCACTGCCATTTTCAACGATCTCGACCCATTCGGTTTCCGCCCGTATGATAATGCAGGCTTTGTGATGAAAATATGACTCTTTCTGCACACCTCCCGAATCGGTGAGGATCAATGATGCATTCTTTTCCAGGAGTATCATCTCAAGAAAAGAAACAGGAGGGATGATCTTGATGTTTGAAGCAGATTTTACCTTGTTTAAAAGGCCGGGTGATAATTGTCTGTCAAGCATTTTTAATGTTCTGGGATGAAGAGGGATGACCACCTTCTCCTGATGATCTTCTGCGATCCGGAATATTGCGGAAAAAATGGATTCAAGACGCTCTGGAATATCTGTATTGTTATCCCGGTGGATGGTTGCCAGGACAAAGCCAACTTCATTTATGCCAGATTTTTCAAGAATATCGGACTTCTCTTCGGCCAATGCCGCATAATACAATGCATTATCATACATCACGTCGCCGCAATGAAAAACTCCGGGATGATCCACATCGTAAGGAGGTTTACTATGGATAGGAAAGCTTTCTCTGGCAAGGTTCTCAACACCAGCCACCGTTGGACTGAACAGCAGTGTGGAGCAATGGTCGCAGGTGATCCGGTTGATCTCCTCCGGCATCGATTTGTTGAATGATCGTAGTCCGGCTTCGATATGTGCTATAGGAATCCCGATTTTTACAGCTGCAACTGCTCCTGCAAGGGTGGAGTTCGTATCTCCATATAGTACAAGGAAATCAGGGTTTTCCATTTCAATAACTTCCTCGATACCTTTGATCATGGCAGCCGTTTGCTTTCCGTGCGTATCCGATCCGATATTCAGCTTATGATCAGCAGCAGGGATGCCAAGTTCATCAAAAAATACCTGCGACATATTCTCATCATAATGTTGCCCGGTATGCAGGATGACCTCTTTGATCTTACTGGCATAATCAGTCCGTATGGCCCTTGATAGCGCTGCTGCCTTGATGATCTGCGGCCTGGCACCTATGATGGT
>JAIOSQ010000193.1 GCA_021107535.1 Bacteroidales bacterium
ATCGATATTGCCAAGTGTACGGTCTGCGCCTGTTGCTTCTCCACCATCGGCAAAATATCCTGCTGCCGAATGGTCACCCCAGGCGAAAGCTGTATTCCAGTTCGTAGTATCTGTTGCTGTAATTCCTGTTGCTATGCTTGCTCCAAAAACAGGGTCGGTTTCAACATCCAGTTTATTGTTCCAGTATGTGGTATCTGTACCAGTAATCCCTGCGGCCACCGATGCACCAAATATGGGGTCGGTTTCCGTGTAGCTGTCCAGTTTGTTATTCCAATAAGCTGTGTCACCTGATGTAATCCCACTTGCCACTGATGCCCCGAATATGGGGTCGGTTTCAACATCTAATTTATTGTTCCAGTAAGCAGTATCTGTTTGTGTAATGCCTGCTGCAACGCTTGCCCCAAAAATGGGATCGGTTTCAATATCCAGTTTATTGTTCCAGTATGCCGTATCTGAGCCTGTAATACCTGCTGCTATACTTGCCCCGAATATGGGATCGGTTTCCGGTGGGAGTACCACAAAACCACCTCCAGGGACTAAGAAGATGATCGTATCACTGACGAGGCTTAAATACTGGAGCTCGTTGGTCGAATCCCCATCAATTTCAATATCCAGTTTATTGTTCCAGTAAGTAGTATCAGTTTGTGTAATGCCTGCCGCTACGCTTGCTCCGAATATGGGGTCGGTTTCTGTTATTGTACCGCTGATGCTATCGGCTGTTTTTGCATATAAAGCATAGGGTACACTCAGCAACTGGCTTATGCCGGTAATGGTATAGTTTGTGCCGCTTGCCGGGTCGGTTTCGGTTTTGAGGTAATACGGCCCGTTTGCCCAGTCGATGGTATAAAAACCAATACCACTTCCTATTTCGATACTTACCAAGCCATTGATATTAGTAGTTGGTGTTTGTATTTCGCTGTAAACAACTGTACCCGTTGGTGAGCCTTGTAAAATGCTTATCTGCATGCCAACTTTCTGCCCTGTTAGGAGTGTTTGATTTGCGTCTCTTAGCACTGCCTGGTAGGTCATTTTTTCAGGTGATTGAGCGAACACAGCTGTAGTTAATAATACTGCCGTTAAAATTGCAAATAATTGCTTCATAATTATTAGTTTTTGATAATTTTAAATACTTTAATTCTTTTTTGATTTTCGATAATTTTTAGGAAATATGTTGCGCGCACCAAACCAGCCAT
Source organism: Bacteroidales bacterium (assembly GCA_021107535.1). Lineage (GTDB taxonomy): Bacteria > Bacteroidota > Bacteroidia > Bacteroidales > B18-G4 > B18-G4. The sequence goes on from JAIOSQ010000193.1 coordinate 1,194, forward strand.
TGAAATGGCTGTTTTGTCTCCCCTTAGTTTTTTGCTTTTCAGGAGGTTTCCGCTCATGTTAAAAAGCTGATATGACAAATTTTCCCTGTCGTAGTTTTTAACTTTTAACGTTAAAACGTCTCTTGTAGGATTTGGATAAATCGTGCATTCAAGCTCAATGCCTGAAGCATCGTCAATTCCTGTTACAATAGAAATCTCATAGGGCTGTTGTACTCCTTCGGCTAATGAATATTCGTTTGTTCCTGTGTTGGTGTTGTAAAACACCTGTCCAACTGAATAGCTCGCCGAGCCTCCGCTGCCCGAAGCATCACCGCCTGTGGCGGGTACGGCTTCTTGTGCATGGGCTGTTGAGAAGGAGAAAGATAATGGTAAAATCAGGGCAAGCGCTATCTGGACGAATCGCTTACTTCTAACTTTCAACTTTCTGCTTTTCAAAGCGTTATTGTGTTTCATGAATGACCTCCTTTATGTATTGGTTAATATTTTTGTTACTTATTTCAATTTTCTTCATTTTATCATGGCTAAGACCTGGGTGAATAATAAATGAGCATATGCATACTTATCCAAAAGCTGTATGCCTTTTTTAAATAGTGTTAAACGCTTAAAAGATTTGATTTGAATGGTACTCTCTAACTGTAAGTTTTTTTTCTCTTACATGTGTTTAGCTTCTTGTCGTCTTATCGATTCTATGTTCGGCCTCTATGTAAAGATATCTCAAATCCGAACTTTATCACAATAAATGAGTGACATAGCCATGTCCTTATTCAGAAGGAAGTAAAAGTAAGCTAATTTTCTGTCATATGCAAATATGTTAATACATTTTTTTGAATTGCCCATCATATAGGTTTATTTGTTTAGTTGATGGTGTGGGGTAGGATACTTCTTCAATCATCTATCCCCTTCAAAAATCCCCTTCGAAAATCAACCATAAGGATTACCACTGCCTACTTGCCTCAGAAGGGAAATCAGAAATCAGCCTGCCTGCCTCCGGAGGGAAATTAATCCATAATCCAAAATTCATAATTTAAAATTTACCCACCGCCCACCGCCCCTATAAACATGACAAAAGTCATTTTTTAGTCTGATGATGGTCATTGCCATTTATTTATACCAATATTATTATTATACCCGGATATACTAATAGGTTGATATGTTGATAGTTTAATTCAACAGAAAATTAATATTTAGGATTATGGGGGAAATAAAGCCAACCGGAGTTTTCCTGACTATACGCAAAGAATCTGTCAATGGTTTTGATAATGAGATCCTTGCGGAATATGTCAGAAAGATCCCGGGCGTTCGCAAGGTATGGATCACAGAAGATGAACTCAATCCAAGGCCTGAACTTATTTTAAAGGAGATCAGTCAAAATAATCTAAAACGCTTTGTGCTGGCCGGTTTTGAGCCGGGATTATATAAAACTGCATTTTCGAATGCTATGGCCGAAGCCGGCCTGGATCCGAAGGATGTAACAATGGCGTCTTTCAGTGAATCCGGAATTACTGATAATGAGCATGCAAAGGCTGTTTTGTTTTGTTCTGTGCATGATGTCCCTTTTGCTGAGGCAAGAAGAAATGGTTCAGCTAAGGTATTGCCGGAAACTCTTGTGATCGGTGCAGGCATAGCCGGGATCCAGGCTACACTTGAGATTGCAGACAGTGGTAACAAGGTTTATCTTGTTGAGCGGAGCGGAACAATTGGCGGACATATGGCTATGTTCGATAAAACATTTCCCACCCTGGATTGTGCTGCCTGTATTCTTACTCCCAAAATGGTGGAAGTCGCTCAGCATCCTAAGATCGAACTGATCACACTCGGAGAGGTGGCAGCATTGCGTGGCAGTGCCGGAAACTATGAAGTGACCATACACCAGAAGGCTCGTTATGTGGATGTTACTGCCTGTATTGGATGCGGGGTGTGCAGCGAAAAATGCCCTCAAAACGTATATAGTGAATTTGATGCCAATACCAGCATGCGAAAAGCCATTTATATACCTTTTCCGCAGGCTGTTCCGAATAAATACCTCATCGATCCTGATCATTGCAGATATCTGCAGGAAGAAAAATGTGGTGTTTGCCAGAAGGTGTGCCTGACCAAATGTATTGATTTCAACGAGCAGGACAAGGATGTCATAATAAATGTCGGAAATATCATTGTTGCCACCGGTTTCAAAACCTTCGACGCAGGAAGGATCAGTGAATTTGGATATGGGCGTTTCCCCAATGTACTCACTTCTCTTGAATTTGAACGACTGGTCAATGCAGCCGGGCCTACCGGAGGCGATATACGCTTCAGGACCAGGGATAAAAAAGGAAACTGGGTATTTAAACCCGAAGGGGATGAACCGAAAAGCCTTGCCCTGATCCACTGCATTGGAAGCCGCGACCGGAATTACAATGATTACTGCTCAAGGGTGTGCTGCATGTATTCTCTCAAACTTGCCCATCTGGTAAAGGAAAAACTTCCGGATGCTGAAGTTTATGAGTACTTCATTGATATGCGTGCTTTCGGGAAAGGGTATGAAGAGTTTTATAAGCGCATACAGGATGAAGGTGTACATATTGTCAGGGGAAGGACAGCTAAAATTGAGCAAAGAAATGGGCATCTCAGCCTGAGGACTGAAGATATCCTGAACAACAGGCTTCTTGAGCAGGAGGTGGATATGGTAATCCTGGCAGTGGGCCTGGAACCAAAGGATGATGCCGGAAAACTTGCCGGATTGCTAAACATCAAGCAGGGAAACTCAGGCTGGTTTCTCGAGGCTAACAGCAGTTGTGACCATAGTGGCAGCTCGAAGGAGGGAATTATGCTGGCAGGCGTTTGCCAGGGTCCCAAAGATATTCCTGATTCAGTTGCCCAGGGATCTGCGGCCGCTTCAAAGGTGTTGCAAAACATAATGAAAGGCAAGGTCAGCATACCTAATGAAGGTCTTCATGATATTGAACTCAGGGCAAAAGAGCTCTCAACATTAAGGGAGGAATAAATATGAATTACAGAGTTGATCCTACATTTAAAACTGATTTGAAAAAGTTCGGATTGCAATCCTGGAACGATTGCTTTCATTGCGGAAACTGTACTGCTATGTGTCCCTTGTCGGAGGATTCGTTTATGTTTCCCCGGCGGGCGATCAGGAATATGCAGATGGGATTGAAACAAAAGCTTGTTTCAAGTATTGATCCCTGGTTGTGCTATTATTGTGGCGAATGTTCAGATACCTGTCCCAGGGATGCCAATCCGGGTGAGGTAATGATGACCTTACGGCGATATCTCACCTCTATATACGACTGGACAGGTCTTTCCAGGAAATTCTACACTTCAAAAGCCTGGGAACTCGGTGCAATTCTGCTGCTGGGTGGACTTATTGTGCTTGCATTTGCCATTTTCTGGCCGTCCATTAGCCCTGAATTAACCAGTGATGGGGGTGTCAGGATCAATTCTATCATACCGCTGAGGTGGGTGGAATACGGCGACTGGGCCATGGCCATTATCGTAGCCTTCCTCCTGCTGTCAAATTTATTCAGGATGTACATCAAGATCGTGCATGGGGCAGAAGCTGTAAAAGTACCGTTCTTCCTGTATTTTAAGGAAGCCTGGAGGCTGATCTTTCATTTTTCCACCCAGTGGAGCTTCTCCAAATGTGATGGCAAGAAGTATTGGTTATGGCACTGGCTGCTGATGTCGGGCTATACCATCATGTTTATCATTATTGTGGTATTTCTGCCCTGGTTTCAGACGGAAGAAATTTACGATCCCTGGCATCCGCAACGATTGCTGGGTTATTACGCAAGCTTTGGCCTGCTTTTCGGCCTGATCGCAGTGATCATTGGAAGGCTCAGGAAAAACAAAGCCAAATTTAAATTTACCCATGTCAGCGACTGGTTGTTTATCATCATGCTTTTACTGACCGTGCTGACCGGGATATTTGTGCATATTTTCAGGCTTGCCGGTATGCCACTGGCGACATATTATCTCTATGTTGCACACCTGGCAATCCTGGTGCCAATGATCATGATCGAAGTGCCATTTTCGAAATGGTCCCACCTGGCATACAGGCCTTTTGCAATTTATTTTGCAAATCTTAAAAAAGCAGCCCTGAAACTGCAGGAAAAACCCGGAATCAATTTCGCAACAACATAAATCACTTTTTATGAAAGATTCACGAATAGGAGTATATATCTGCTGGTGCGGAAACAACATTGCCAAAATGGTGGATGTAGAAAAGCTTGCCGAAGAAATTGGTGAACTGGAAAATGTTGTCATTTCCAGAAACTATAAATACATGTGTTCTGATCCCGGACAGGAACTGATCATCAAAGATATTAAGGAACATGAGCTTGACCGGATCGTGGTTGCTGCCTGTTCACCTCGCATTCATGAACTGACTTTCAGAAAGGC
>JAIOSQ010000141.1 GCA_021107535.1 Bacteroidales bacterium
CTACAGAAGGCAAAATAGAGCTATTATGGTCATCTGATGCTGTTGATCTGCCGGACAATACTCCAATAGCTGATCTGGTATTCCAAACAATAGATCCCGGTTTAAGCCTGGTTGAGTGGGATGGATCTGCCGGGGCAAGTTTATTTCAGAATTCTACCGGCTTAACAATCCCTGTTGACTATTTTACTGGGAATGTAAAGATCTACAATGAAGTATCAATTTTATTAAGTAACTCCGAAGAAATATGCCAGGGGGAATCACTGGAAATAGAAGCCTGGATATTGTCAAGCAATGGAGATGTTTCTTATTTATGGACTTATCCCAATGGTGATACAAGTAGTGTTGAAATCATGATTATTCATAACATACAGCCCAACCACTCAGGAACATATTCTCTACGAGTGACTGATACGTTGGATTGTCAGGCGGATGCTTCTATTGATGTGATAGTATATCCAACGCCAGTCCCGGATCTTGCCGGACAGGATACCATCATCACGGAAGAACCTGTGGAAATCGATGCAGGTGCAAATTATGTAACTTATCTCTGGAATACAGGTGAAACCTCACAGTGGATTACTGCAAGCTATGATGGCTGGTACGGAGTCATCATTGAATCCCAGCAGGGCTGCATGGGAGAAGATTCTGTTTACGTATTATTTTTTATACCACCGGAACCTCCCGAGCCACCCGAACCGAACTATGAAAACTTTTATGTTCCCAATGCCTTTTCACCTGATGGGGATGGCTTGAATGATGAATTCAAAGTCATCAGCAATTCAGATAAGATTTCCTCATTCAACATATACATATACAACCGCTGGGGTGCACTTGTATTTGAGAGCAAAGATATATCCCTGGGATGGGATGGGGAATACAAAGGAAAGCCAGCTCCACAGGGAGTTTATGTATATAAAATTGAGTATTCTATTGGGACTTCTGCTCAGGAGGAAAGCAGGCTTATGTCGGGGACGGTGATGTTGGTGAGGTGATTCAGAATCCTTTGGCTCTGAACATCATGAATGGTGCATGATTTACAATTCTGTATTCCCTTGCCCGCCTATGGAGGGTGTGTGTACAATATAGAATCTGATGTTAAATGGTCAATTTATAATATCCGACTTATTTAAGAAGTCAAATTGAACATTTCTAAAGATTGCTGTCCGATAAAAATGTTCTACTTGCACATATATTATTGATTATAACCCTATTAACACATATGTCGCCCCGATGGGGCTTCTGTTTTGGTTCACTCCAATTTCTATAAACATGTCGCCTCTACGAGGCTGAATATTTTAGCACCGGAGGTGCGATATGTTTATAGAACAGAGAATTATAAGTTTCTTTTAAGTGCCGTAGGTACGACATGTGTGTGTTTTATTTTTACCGGACACCAGTGATTTACAATATAGAATCGTATATAAAAAACCCTCAAGCCTCATAGCTGTTTCAGCTTAAGCAAAGGTTTCAATAAAAGAATAAATAATTAATAGTGATTTTCTACTCTATTCCGGCAAAGTGTTTCATAAACTGTACCCGTTCGTAGGCGGCAGGATTGTCAACTTCCTTGATGCTCATCTTTCCATTAAAGTCGGCGATGCTGTTGAAGTTATGCTTTTCCATCCAGGCTTCCAGGTCTTTCAGCATGACGCCGATCTGCTCAAATCCATTTTTATAAAGCACTGAGCTTAGTTGAACTGCTTTTGCACCGGCAAGCAGCTGTTTGATCACGGCTGCTCCGTCGTGAACCCCGGTAGAAGCGGCTATATCACATTGTAAACGGCTTGAGAGCATGGCAACCCAGCGCAACGACATGGCCAGTTCTTCAGGATGACTAAAAACATTGGTTGCAGTCACCTTGAAATTATCAATATCAATATCCGGTGAAAAGAATCTGTTGAACAGCACCATTCCATTGATGCCGGACCATGATAGTTTGAGTGCCATGTTGGCCAGGCCGGAAAAATAAGAACTGATCTTGATGGCAACAGGGATCGTTAGCTGTTTTTTTACTTTTTCGATGATATCAAAATAGATGGCTTCATTCTGGGCGGCATCCCTTTTCGGATCTGAAGGAAGGATGAATACATTCAGTTCGAGGCCATCGGCTCCTGCATCCTGGATCTTTGTAGCGAATGAGATCCAGTCGGTTGAGGAGACACAGTTGATACTGGCCATCACCGGGATCTGCACTGCTTCTTTGGCATCCCTGATCAGCTTCAGATAATTATCAACATCATTATATTTGGTGTAGTTGCTGATGTAATCTTCAGCTTCGGGATAATAGAAATTATCAAGCTCACTATTGTGCACGCTTTTGTTGATCATATGGCTGATCTGTTCTTCAAACAAAGATTTCAAAACCACTGCAGCAGCACCGTTCTTTTCAACTTCTATGATGTTCTCTACTGAATTCGTCAGGCCTGAACTACCGACGATGATGGGATTCTTGAGCTTAAATCCCATGTAAGAGGTTGATAAATTTGCCATTTTATCTTGTTAAATTAAGCGTTTTAGGTAAACAAATTTATAATTATTTTCTTTATCAAAAGATGTTAATAATGAATTTTCCAATCACGGAATAAGGACTCATCATTCAAGACTTCCATGGCTTTCAGGAATCCGTCGTCAATCTCAGAAAAGACTTCAGAGGCTGCACTTGCATCCCACAGATTTCTTGCCATCCAGGCTTTGATCTGCTGCCTCAGAAATACACCGGATGTACCGTATCCTTCTTCATCAAATTCCACATCCATGCCTTCTGCAAAGGCAATAAAATCTTTCATAAATGCCTCATCCAGTATAAAACCTTTCATATAATCATTCACCCCAGGGAATTCAGCCAGTATATTTTCACGATTATCATTGACATATTGCACAGTGAACTGGTTCAGGACGCCTTTCCTGCGCAATTCGGTATAATAATCAGATATCCATGTGGAATCCCATGGGATAAAGATATCCGGCATAATTCCGCCGCCACCGTATACAACACGATTCGCAGGAGTATAATACTTCAGCGAATCGGGAAATGAGATGCTGTCGGGATTTACAAGTTCGCCGTGCTTCATCCTGTTATAAATTTCCATATAATAATCTTCAAGCCCGTTATCGTATGGCTTCTGAATGCCTCTGCCCGTAGGCGTATGATACCTGGAAGTTGTTAAGCGTATCACAGAACCATCCGGTAACGGAAAGGGCCTCTGGACAAGCCCTTTTCCGAATGACCTTCGTCCAATGATGATGCCCCTGTCCCAGTCCTGTATTGCACCTGAAACAATTTCACTGGCTGATGCAGATCCTTCGTCGATCAGTACAACCACTTTGCCCTTCTGGAATTCCCCTGCCGGTGTAGACCAATATTTTTGTTCCGGTGCTTTTAAGCCTTCTGTATAAACGATCATCCGGCCCCCCGGTAAAAACTGGTCAGAAAGTTCAA
>JAIOSQ010000143.1 GCA_021107535.1 Bacteroidales bacterium
ATGGTACAGATACCACATACTGGAACAATAAACTGGATGATGAAACCGACCCTGTTTTTGGAGCTAGCATAGCAACAGGAATTACAGCAAAAGATACTACGAACTGGAATACAGCTTTCGCCTGGGGTGACCATTCGGCAGCAGGGTATTTTGCCGATGGTGGAGAAGCAACAGGCGCAGACCGTACGCTTGGGAATACTGATAATTATGAATTGGGCTTAAAAACTAATAATGCAACAAGGTTATTAATTACCAATAACGGCAATGTTGGTATCGGCACAACAACACCAACAGAAAAACTTGAAGTTAATGGAAATATCAAAGCAGACACTACTTATACCGATGTATTATATTCTAATAAAGTAGGAAGTGGCATTTATGATTTTAACATCAACGGTACATTGTGGGCTGATTCAGCCTACCTTGACAGCCTTTGGGTGAACGCTGATACCTCAAAAACCCTGCTTGATTTTGTGTTAGGTGTGGATAGTACAGGAGGTCAGGTATATCTTATTGATAAGGATAGTCTTGGAGGTGCAACGGGATGGACACTTGACACTGATACCACGTCTACCGATAAATATATAGGAATAAATACCACTGATCCGCAGTATGAATTTGACCTTGTTGGGAGTGCTAATATTGACAGTAATATATATATTGGGGATAGCATCATATTCGGTGCTGGTTCATACATAGAAACATATCATCCTAACTTGATATATGTAACTGGAGTCAACGGAGCATACCTACAATCATCGAGCAGTGAATTAAAGGTTGCAGCATCATCATTACTCATGAATGCATCTGGTGGTAGTACGGAAGTACTTGTAACAACTACCGGACTTTCTGTAATGACATTCGATGCTCCAAATGAAGCACTTGAAGTTGATGGCAATATAGCCACAGCAGGCGGTAATGATACCATTAAGAATTACGGAACAGGGGACTATGCACACTTTGAAGATGTGTTAATTGATGATGATGCTACTGTTGGTGGCACATTAGTTACATCGAATGGAACGATAACCGATAATGATGCCACCCCTGATGTAACAGGTGCAAATATTTGGACTTATGCAGGTTCGGCAAACTCTGTTACTATTACAGATTTAGACAACCCCAAAGTGGGTGCGATATATCGAATAGTAGGGAACTCTGATACCTACACAGTAACAATAGCAGATGTCGGAAACTTTAACCTTTCTGCTCAATGGGTAGGTGGCATTGATGATGTGCTAACCCTGCTTGTACAGGCAGATAATGACTATATTGAAATATCAAGAAGCGACAACTAATGAAAAAACTAATTTTATTCACGTTGCTTTTCGTGTTCACGTTGGCAGCGTTTTCGCAAGGAACATACCGGTATCGCAGAAATACTCATACCAGAAAGTTAGACCTTGTTTATATATAAAGTGTCAGTGGTGGTGGTTGGACAGAAGATGGGGATACCACATCTACTTGGCAGCAGTAAGCTTGACGCGACAATGGTGCGTGCTGTTCGGGCTTTATAAGTCGGTGACACTGGCTGAAGCCGAAGCCTGACCGCATGCCATGGTGAATTTTGGATTTTATTTGGAATTTGCTTTTCCACCTTCGCCAAGGCTTCGGCGGACGAAGTTGGAATTTGGAATTTATCACCTAGGGCACCTGCTTGGCGGTTTTTTTCAGGCCTTCCTTATCGATCAGAATGATGGTCCTGCCTTGGATTTCGACCAGATTTTCATCCTTAAAATCTGACAATAAGCGGATGACAGTTTCAGTTGCTGTGCCAACAATATTCGCAAGATCTTCCCGCGACAGAGAAATAGTATGTTTATGATCCACGGTGCGGCAGCCTCCCTTGCTATTGAATATGCTGTCAATAACAAGCAATCCTTCGGCCAGTCTTTCCCTAACGGGTTTCTGGGCCATGGAGGTCATCTTGTCTTCAGCTTCTGCAAGCAGCGAACATATCAGTGTAAGAAGACAGTGGGAAATATCCGGATATTTGGTGGTGAGTTTGCAAAAGGTTGTCTGATTAATATAGCAAACAACAGAATCCTCAAGAGTTGTTGCTGCTGCAGAATACTTTCGGCCTCCCATCAAAGCCCGTATACCAAGTAATCCCCCCTCCGTTACAAAGCGAACGATCTGTTCTTTCCCGTCAATCCCCCTTTTTGCGATCTTGATACTTCCTTTATAAAGGCAATATATCCCTGTGGGCATCATGCCTTCGTAAAAAATATTTTGTCCCTTCTTGTATACCGTGCTTATCTTATTCTGGATCAACTCATCCAGGTCCTCCTTACCCAGATCTGAAAAGCAGGTACTCGATCTGACAATACAATTATCACATGTAGGGTTCTGAGGCATAGATCATGAATTTAATGAAGGACTAAATGTACTGGTTTTTATTATATCTGCAATTTTTTTTTATTAAAATAACTGACAAAAAATCGTAGTCAGAAGTTAGTAGTCAGAAGTTAGTAGTCAGTAGTCAGTAGTCAGAAGGGTGTTGGGTTATGAATTATGGATTATGGATTATGGGTTATGGATTATGGGTTATGGGTTATGGGTTAATTTCTGACTTCTGGTATCAGATTTCTGATTTCCCGCCTGAGGCAAGCAGGCAGTGGTAATCCTGATGGTTGATGTGCGAAGGGGATTTTTGAAGGGGATAGATGATTGAAGAAGTACCCAAACCCCATCCCCCGCACTACTTACCACGTACCACGTATCGCCGAATATACCCCAATATGACATGCCGTTTAATAAAATACTTAAAAATCACTTGCGTAACATGTAAAAATTCTATATATTTACTTCGTCTAAATGTAAAGAACATCTATATCACTCATTTACAGTAATAAAGCACGTATCTGAGATTCTCCACATACTGCCCGGACATAGAAGCAACAAGCCGACAACCAACTACACGATCGAAATAAGCAAAATAATATCAAACAATACAAAAAGGAGGTCATTCATGAAACAGAAGAACACATTGAAAAGCAGAAAGCAGAAAGCTAGAAGTAAGCGATTAGCTAATATAGCGCTTGCCCTGATTTTGCCTTTATCTTTTGCAACAGCCCATGCACAGGAAGCCATACCCGCCACAGGTGGTGATGCTTCGGGCAGCGGAGGCTCGGCAAGCTATACCGTTGGACAGGTGTTTTACAACACCAACACAGGAACAAACGAATATTCGATAGCCGAAGGAGTACAACAACCCTACGAGATTTCTATTGTAACAGGCATGGACGATGCTTCTGGCATTGAGCTTGAATGCACGGTTTATCCAAATCCTACAAAGGATATTTTAACGCTAAATGTCAAAAATTACGACAATCAAAATTTATCATATCAACTTTTTAACATGAGCGGAAAACTCCTGGAAAGCAAAAAACTAACAGGAGATAAAACAGCCATTTCAATGGCTGGCTTCGTTCGTGCAACATATTTTCTAAAAATTATTGACAATCATAAAAAAATTAAAGTATTTAAAATTATTAAACATTAATTAATTATGAAACAATTATTTGCAATTTTAGCAGCAGTATTAATAACTGCAAGTGTGTTCGCTCAATCACCTGAAAAAATGAGCTACCAGGCAGTGGTAAGAGACGTAAGCCAAACACTCATAACTAACCAGTCTGTTGGTATGCAAATAAGCATATTGCAAGGCTCGCCAACGGGTACGGTTGTTTACAGCGAAACACAAACACCAACTACCAATATCAATGGTTTGTTAAGTATCGAAATAGGAGATGGTGTTGGGTTTAACACGATCGACTGGGCAAACGGGCCATATTTCCTTAAAACCGAAATCGACCCAACAGGTGGCACTAACTATAGCATTACCGGTACAAGCCAATTGCTAAGCGTACCTTATGCTTTATATGCAAAAACAGCCGACAGTATCAGCGGTACAATAGTAGAAACAGATCCCATATTCGGAGTAAGCGTAGCGGCAGGCATTACAGAAACTGATACTACCTACTGGAACAATAAACTGGATATTGAAATTGATGGAGATACGACAAACGAGCTACAGTATTTAAGCCTCGTCAGCGATACGATCATATTTTTAGTTCCTAATGGTGGTTTTGTGGTACTTCCACCGGAAACCGACCCTGTATTTGGGGCAAGCGTTGCAGCAGGCATTACACAAACAGACACTACCTACTGGAACAATAAAATAGATGTTGAAACAGACCCCATATTCGGAGCATCAGTGGCAAGTGGGATTACATCAGGCGACACGGCTTATTGGAATAACAAACTGGACAGCTATACGGAAACCGACCCGATATTTGGTGCATCGGTGGCCGCAGGGATTACCGGCACAGATACCACATACTGGAACAATAAACTGGATGTTGAAACAGACCCCATTTTTGGGGCAAGCGTTGCAGCAAACATTACACAAACAGATACTACAAACTGGAATACGGCTTTTAACTGGGGTGACCATTCGGTAGCAGGGTATTTTGCCAATGGTGGAGAAGCAACAGGCGCAGACCGTACGCTTGGGAATACTGATAATTATTCACTTGGATTGAAAAGCAATAATGCAACGAGATTATTAATTGCCAATGACGGCAATATTGGTATAGGTACAACAACACCAACAGAAAAACTTCATATTGTGGGTAATAATTCATATCAGGGAACAAATATCGTCCATGATAACAATGACAGGCCTTCATTATTTATAAGCGGTAGCTTTCCTAATATTATTTTAGGTTCAAATGGGAATTCCAATCATGGTTCAACTATTGGGTTTTGGAATTATGATGGCTCATCAACTACATATCAATGGAATATGGGTGGCGGACAGGATGGGAATTTCTCTATTGGTTTTGCAATGAACAGTAGTAATCCACATTGTGGAATAAACTATTATACTGCTACCTGTACAAATGCCATAACACCATTTTTAATTGATCCCACAGGCAGGGTAGGTATCGGTATCCAGAATCCTTCCGAAAAGTTATCGGTTTCAGGCCTTATCGAAAGCACCACAGGAGGCTTTAAATTTCCTGATGGGACGGTACAGACAACAGCGGCAACAGCAAGCTCAGTTTTACCCCCGGGCATGATCGTTCCTTTTGCCGGTGACGCTGCACATGTACCACAGGGCTGGTTAATATGCGATGGAAGTGCAATAAGCAGAACAACATATGTAAACCTGTTTAACATGATTGGCACAAACTATGGGTCTGGCAATAATTCTACTACCTTTAATTTACCCGACTTACGCGGCATGTTTTTACGTGGTGCTGATAACGGCAGTGGTAATGATCCTGACGCCGGCTCGCGTACTGCCTCTAACCCGGGAGGGAATACAGGAGATAATGTTGGTAGTATTCAGTTTTTCGCCTCATCATTACCGACCAATCCGTTCTCGGCAAATCTGGCGGGAAATCACAATCACACAGGAACGATTTCATCTGCAGGGGGTCATAACCACTCTGGTAATACAACTCAATCAGGGAATCACTCTCACTACCTTGAAAAGCCAAATGGAGGTGCATGGTGTTGGATACCTATGAATTATGGATGGGGATTACAAACTAGCTATGTACTATACGCGGGCTGGAATAGTCAACAATTGAACACAAATATAACGGGTAATCACCAACATACATTTACAACAAGCACATCTGGTAATCATATTCATGGCATGACTATTAATAATAACGGAAGCCATTCCCATACAATATCAGGAGGTGATTCTGAAACCAGGCCTGTTAATGTGTATGTGAATTATATTATTAAATATTAATGCAGAAATCAATAATTTAGTTTTTGGGTTTTGTGCATTGATTGTTTTGGTGAGGGCCCCGTAGCCGTTCCTCAGGTGCTGGATATTGGATGCCGGGATTAATAGTTGGGGTTGGACTGATTTCCCTCCAGAGGCGGTCATGCTGATTTCTGATTTCTGCCTGTCCATCCGTAGCGAAGCGAAGGCGGGGTATCTGGTATCTGATTTCATTGGGAATCTGTATGCTTGATGTTCGAATGAGATTTTTGAAGGGGATGTTCGAAGGCGATAGATGATAGAAGAAGTAAGCAAGCCCACGCCTAAAGCCCAACGCCACGTACCGCACACCCCGTACCGCGCACACCAATCAATTAAAACCCTATTTTTGCATTTGCTTTCAAATCAACAGCAGATAAAAATGCAGGCAAAAAAAATACAGGTACAGGGATTGGTTCAGGGCGTTGGATTCCGGCCATTTATATATCGAATTGCCGTCAGCCAGTGCTTAAAAGGCTGGGTTGAAAACAATAATGAAGGAGTAAACATTCTTGTCCAGGGAGACCTTAAAAACATGAACAGCTTCATTCAGTCCATTCAAGCTGAAGCACCTGAAGCATCACATATCTCTGCTGTTAAAATCACAGATACCCGGCCGGGATCTTTTAAGGATTTCTTCATAAAAAAAAGCAAGGATAGCTCAGAGGAGATCACTGAGGTAAGCCCGGATATTGCCGTTTGCGATGCCTGCCTGCAAGACATGAAGGAACAGCCTCACAGGATTGACTATCCTTTTATTAATTGTACAAACTGCGGCCCCAGGTTTACCATCATTCGCGACCTTCCATACGACAGGCCCAAGACAAGCATGCAAGCTTTTCCAATGTGTGAAAAGTGTTCTGCTGAGTACAGCAATATCCTCGACCGGCGCTTCCATGCCCAGCCGGTGGCCTGCAATCATTGCGGCCCCGTATATGAACTGCACATCGATGGCAGGGTCGTCAGTGAATTTGACAGCATCATCAAGACAACTGCCCGTTTAATTGAGAAGGGAAACATCATTGCAATGAAAGGCCTGGGAGGATTTCACCTCGCCTGCGATGCCCTGAATGAGGAGGCCGTAAATAAACTGCGGATCAATAAAAACCGTGACGGCAAGCCCTTTGCCGTAATGTTCAGGAACATTGAAACCGTAAAAAAATATACTTCCCTTACTGAAAATGAGGAAAAGGAACTGCTCAGCTGGCGCAGGCCGATCGTACTTCTGACTGCGGAAAAGGATCTGGCTCCGGGGGTCAGTGTCGGTTTTAATACCATAGGCGGCATGCTGCCATACCTCCCGCTTCATTACCTTCTTTTTGAGCAATTAGAGTTGGATGTGATCGTACTCACAAGCGGAAATATTGCTGATGAGCCCATCATCATAGAAAATCAGCAGGCAACAGAATTTCTTGGTCCCGTATCTGATGCAATCCTTTTAAATAACAGGGATATTTATATGCGGGCTGATGATTCCATTGTCAGGATCATCAATAAAAAGCCCAGGCTTATCAGGCGTTCCCGTTCGTGGGTACCCAGGCCTGTCAAGCTGAAATTAGAGGTTGATGGCATCCTTGCCTGCGGAGCTGAACTCGTCAACTGCTTTTGTATCGGTAAAGGTAAACAGGCCATCCTCAGTCAGCATATCGGTGACTTGAAAAATGCCGAAACACTTGAATTTTATACTGAATCCATTGGCAGGTTCAAACGCTTGTTCAGGATGGAGCCGGAGCTTGTGGTTCATGACCTGCATCCCGATTACCTGTCGAGCAGGTATGCCTCCGGCCTCGGTCTGAAAACAATAGCGGTGCAGCATCACCATGCTCACATCGCCTCCTGTATGGCAGAATACGGAATTGATGAGAAGGTCATCGGCATCAGCTTCGATGGGGTCGGACTTGGAACTGACGGCCACATCTGGGGAGGTGAGTTCATGTTGTGCGACCTGGCCACCTTTGAAAGGATGACATTCTTTGATTATGTCCCCATGCCGGGAGGAGACCAGGCAACCAAAGAACCCTGGAGGATGGCACTGTCGTATCTCATAAAAACATATGGCGATGAATATAAAAAGCTCAAGCTGCCGTTTCTGAAAGACATTCCTGATGATGCCATTGCCATCCTTGAACAAGCGATCAAGATAAAACTGAATACACCGCTTACTTCTAGTGCCGGACGGTTATTCGATGCTGTGGCTGCCATCTCAGGCCTCTGCAAGCATGCAAGCTTCCATGCAGAAGCGCCCATGAGGCTTGAAAGCATCATTGAGCCCGGGGAAGAAGATCATTATGCCTTCTCTATCGGTGAAACCATTAACACCGGACCCATTATAGAAGGTGTTTGCAGAGATGTGGAGCAGGGCATAGCGGTTTCTCGTATTTCTGCAAGGTTTCATAATTCAGTGATTAATATTATTTTTGCCGCTGTAGAAAAGATCGCAGCAGAGTACGGTGTCAGGAAAGTGGTGATGTCAGGCGGAAGCTTCCAGAACAAATACATATTGGAGCATGCCGAGAACGGATTAACCAACAGGGGATTCAGGGTATACACACCGGTGAACATCCCGGCCAATGATGGTGGCATCGCCCTCGGACAACTGGCCATCGCTGCAGCTAGAAGAAGAAGAGAACAAGGAACAGAGGAACAAGGAATAAGGAACAAGGAATAAGAATAAGAATAAGAACATTGAAGAGATTTGATTAGTGGAAATTGTAAAGTCTAAATTGTAAATTAACATGTGTTTAAGCATACCTGCAAAAATTGAATCAATAGAAGATAACATGGCCATGGTCAGTGTCGGAGGTGTTACTTACAAAGCAAGCCTGCAACTTCTTGATGATGTAAGTGTCGGCGATTTTATCCTGCTCCACACGGGTTTTGCCATACAGAAGATCAGTCCTGAAGAAGCAGAAGAAACCCTGAAGATATTCTCAGAGTTTGATGATCTGAACAAACTACTTGATGAAGAAGAAAAGGATTTCAGGAGTGCCTAGACTGGTTGTTGGATACTGGATACTAGATACTGGATACTGGATACTGGATACTGGATATCAGATACCGGATTCTGACTACTGACTTCTGACTACTAATAAAATGATCAAATACATTGACGAATACCGGGATAAAAGGCTAGTGTTGAAGCTTGCTGAGCAGATCCGTAAGGCATCCACAAAACCCTTAAGATTCATGGAGGTTTGCGGGGGGCATACCATGGCGATACATAAATTCGGGATCCCTTCCCTGCTGCCTGAAAATATCCGCCTGTTATCCGGCCCGGGTTGTCCCGTCTGCGTGACCGACAGAAAATACATCGACACCGCCATTGCATTTGCAAGGCTTGAAGATGTGATCATCACCACCTATGGTGATCTGATACGCGTACCCGGATCAACATCTACCCTTGATGCCGAACGCGGTGCAGGAAATGACATCAGGATCGTTTATTCAATTCTGGATGCCCTCACCATAGCCCGGGAAAACCCAGATAAAAAAGTGATCTTCCTTGGCATTGGGTTTGAAACTACCACTCCTTCCAGCGCAGCGGGAGTATATAATGCCAATGCGCAATCGATCGATAATTTCTTCTTGTACAGCTCGCATAAGGTAATGCCACCGGCAATGACAGCACTGATCGATGAAGGTGTAGAAATTGACGGCTACATCGCCCCCGGGCATGTGAGCACCATTACCGGAACTGCCATTTATAAGGATATCCCAAATAAATATCAGCTTGCCTGTGTCATCTCGGGTTTTGAGCCCGTTGACCTGATGCAATCCATCCTGATGCTTACGAAACAGAAGGAAGCAGGAAAACCTTTCGTAGAAATACAATATAAAAGAGCAGTAAGGCCTGAAGGAAATACAAAGGCACAGAAATTGATCGAAGAGGTATTTGAGGCCAAAGACGACTTGTGGCGGGGACTTGGAATATTAAGAAAGAGCGGATTACGACTGAAAGAAAAATATGCTCATTTTGATGCTGAGAAGATGATCCCGATTGAGGTTGAAAGGACGAGGGAGGACAAAGGATGCATATGCGGGGAAATATTAAAGGGGATTAAATCACCGGGTGATTGCAAATTGTTCGGAAAAGCATGTACACCAAGTGACCCCGTCGGAGCCTGTATGGTATCCAATGAAGGAGCATGTCATGCTTGGTATCGGTATAGGGTATGAGGTATGGGGTATGGGGTATGGGGTATGGGGTATGGGGTATGGGGTAATGATAATTTAACATTTAAAACTCAAAACTCAAAACTTAAAAGATGTCCGTAAAAGATAAGCGCATATTGCTTGGCCATGGAAGCGGTGGAAAACTCACTCATGAACTGATCGACCAACTTTTTGTGAAACATTTCAGTAATCCTGAACTCGACCGTCAAACGGATGCGGCATTATTGCGAATACCTGAACACCTACTGGCCTTTACGACGGATGCATTTGTGGTAGATCCTATATTTTTTCCTGGTGGAGATATCGGAAAACTTGCTGTTTGTGGTACGATCAATGATGTGGCAGTGTCAGGGGCACGGCCATTGTATCTCAGTGCTGCTTTCATTATCGAAGAAGGATTTTCTTTAGCGGAGCTGGAACGCATTGTCATCTCTATGGCATCAGAAGCTGTCAGGGCAGGGGTCAGCATTGTGACCGGCGATACCAAGGTTGTTAACAAAGGAAAGTGCGACAAGGTGTTCATAACCACCACCGGGATTGGTGCTCTTGAAGAAAAACACCTGGATATCAGTGAGGGGAAGCATATCAGGCCGGGGGACAAAATAATTATTAACGGATCTATTGGCGATCATGGCATGGCTATTATGAGTGCCAGGAATGAGTTAAAGCTTTCTGCTCCGCTTGTATCCGATTGTGCATCCTTAAACCATCTCATCCGGTCTGCAACAGCCTCCTCCCCTGATATACGTTTCATGAGAGATGCTACACGCGGCGGACTGGCTACAGTGATCACAGAGCTTGCTACCGGCAAAGACTATGGGATTGTAATCCATGAAGAGGAACTGCTCATCAAAGAAAGTGTCAGGGGTATGTGCGAACTATTGGGCTTTGACCCAATGTATGTTGCCAATGAAGGGAAAGTCGTTATGGTAGTCCCTGCTGAAGATGCAGAGCATGTTATCCGCGCCATGAAAGTTCAAGAGCATGCACATGAAACACGTGTCATTGGGGAAATTGTGGATGATCATCCCGGCAGGGCATGGCTAAAAACAAGTGTAGGAGGAAATCGTATCATTGATATGCTGGCAGGTGAACAACTGCCAAGGATCTGCTAATATTAACAGATATTATCTCTGCCATCCCCGAAGGCAATACAATTAGTATCCGTACTCTGAATAGAACTTCCTGACGGCAGTATCCAGGTTCTCAAATACCACATAGTGGTTTTTACATCCATTCCTGGAACAAATGCTAACCTTGCCTCCAATACTGCAGGTAAATGAAACAATCGGTGCCTGGCAAACTTCGCATTCGAGCGGTCGGGCAAGGTTTGCATTGCAATGAGGACACATGAAGTCAACAACTTCACCCTCCGGGATAGGAACTTCACAAGTATAGTTATAATCTCCGTAAATCGAGCTTAACCATATTTTTCCTTCTTTTCCATCCGAGGTTTTTATGTTTAACCCGATGGCTTTCCTGTTATTGATCAGGTGTGTGTCATCCGTTAAAAATTCACCGCAATTTGGACACTTTACTGTTAATGAAACTTTCTTTGGCATAGGTTTCCTCCAATATTATTAGTTCATGAATTGATTATATTTTCTACAATATTCATTGTAAGATACGAATAATTCAATATCAAATCAAGTATTTCAATATTTTAATATTTCCGGCCTCAAGTTATAAAAAATTCCTGTTTATTGACAAGCGGCACAATAAAATATTCAAAAAGGAGCTGGAAAAAGGCATCATTTGTTTTTCTACTCATGATGTTTATGGTTACTTTTGCATTTTAAAGATCAGGATATGCATGAGTTGTCAATCGCCATGAATATAGTTGAAATAGTGGAGGAACATGCAGGTACATATGAGATAAATTCAGTTTCCGATGTGGAAATAGATGTTGGCAGGATGTCGGGGGTAGTGATTGATGCCCTGCGTTTTGCCCTTGAGGAGGCAGTAAAATCAAGCGTCATGGAATCGGCAAAAATTAGCATTAACGAGATCCCTGCAAAATCGAGGTGCCTGGCCTGTTCACATGAGTTTGAACCCGATGATATAATCGCAGTTTGTCCGGAATGCGGACATCTGTATGCTGATATCATCAGCGGAAAAGAGTTGAAGATTAGAAAGATCAGGTATGAGGAATAGGGTGCAGGGAGCAGGAGTTCCGAGTGCCCAGTGCCTAGTGCCGAGTGCCTAATTAGAGTGAAGAATTAAGAATGATGAATTATGATGCTGGATAGCCGGTGCCTAAATAATAAACCTTAGTATTATGTGTGGAACATGCGGATGCGGCCAGGATGACGAGATCAGTATTACCCGGCCGGGTAAAGAAAATCAACACGATCATATTCATAGCCACGAGCATGAACATGATGGCAGTAAACATAGTCATTCTCACACACATTCCCATAGTCATGATGAAGGCCATGAACACCATCACCACGATGAACATGACCATGGAGATCATCATCATCACCACCATCATGAACACGAAAAAGAGATCGTTCTGGAACAGGATATATTGCAAAAAAACAAGCTCCTTGCAGAAAGAAACCGTGGATATTTCGAAGGTCGCAATATTTTGGCCATCAACTTGGTAAGCTCTCCCGGCTCAGGCAAAACCACCCTTCTTGAGAAGACCATCACGGAGATGAAAGATGAGATCCCTTTCTACATCATAGAGGGGGATCAGCAAACACTCAATGATGCAAACCGGATCATGGCTACAGGAGCCCCGGTAGTCCAGATCAATACAGGCAGTGGTTGCCACCTGGATGCATCCATGGTAAAAAGGGCACTGAAAGAACTGGATGTTTCAGAAAACGCAGTACTCATGATCGAAAACGTCGGAAACCTCGTATGTCCGGCCATGTTCGACCTGGGTGAAGCACACAGGGTGGTGATCATCAGTGTAACCGAAGGTGATGATAAGCCCATCAAGTATCCCGATATGTTCAGGACCTCAGACATCTGCATCATAAATAAAACAGACCTCCTCCCCTATGTAGACTTCGACACTGAAAAGGCAAAGGACTATGCCCTGAGGGTGAACCACCACCTGAAGTTTTTCGAATTATCTGCAAAAAGTGGTGAAGGAATGGATGCATGGTATACATGGTTGAAGGAGACACTCTAATAAATACCCGCTTGAAGATCGAATATACATCCATAGGAACCATCAAAACTCCTTATGAAAAGGAAGCCCCATTCAGGCCCAATCCCGACGCCGATGGTGATTTTATAATTGTAGTTAAGCCTGAATATGAAGAAGCATTATATAAACTTGGAGCATTCAGCCATATCATCGTACTTTTTCATTTCGATCGTTCATTGCAAACCAGGCTCAGAGCCCACCCGCCACACATGCATGGGCTGGAAGTAGGATTATTTGCCAGCCGCTCACCCAGGCGTATAAATAAGATCGGACTCAACATTGTTAAAATTCTCACGATCAACAAAAATATTATCCACACCTCCCCTATGGATATTCTGAACAACACACCACTCCTGGATATCAAACCCTATATCCCAGACCTTGACTGCCATCCCGGGGCTTCTTCCGGACATGCTCCAGGCCATGGAATTTTCAACGATCAATAGTATTAAGGATCACAGCCCAATGGAGTGTATGGAGCGTTCTCTTAACAAATTCTAAGCACGAATATCTAAATACTAAACAATATCAAATGACCGAAATACCAAGTCCAAAACAGCTACGGGCAAATGTGTAGGTATAATTTTGAACATTTGATCATTTGAATTTTGAATTTGTTTCGGATTTAGGTTAGGATTTAGGATTTGAACAAACAGTGAAGGACTCAAATTCATAGCCATAGAAATAATCTATTAAACCATTTCCTTGTGTTAATTATTAACAATGTGAAATAATTAACATTTTTCTTGCATTAATGTATTCATGCGTTTATTTTTGCATTATTATATGATAAAAGCCAAAAATCATTCATTTTCTTATGAAGAATTTACCACACAAAACCATTGAAAGGCTCAGCCAGTACAGAAGGGCCTTGTTGCTGTGCCATGCCAAGGGCATGGTCCATATTTACTCTCACGAGATCGCCAAAATTCAGCACATCACACCAGTGCAGGTGAGACGTGACATTATGCTGATCGGTTATACAGGAACACTCCGCAAAGGCTATAATGTCAAGGAACTTATCGACCTGATCGGGCAGATCATCGACAGTGAAGAAGGAATAAACGTCTGTGTTGTAGGCATTGGAAATCTCGGCCGTGCCATTACAAATTACTTTAGTGGCAAACGCACCAAGTTATCTATAGCTGCCGTTTTTGATGTCGAACTTTCGAAGGTTGGCAAGAAATACTACCGCATCGATTGTTTTCATATCGATGATATACCGCGCATCATCAAAGAAAGAAAAATTGAGATCGGCATTATGACCGTTCCCGGTGAAGATGCCCCTGCAATAGCCGAAATGCTTGTCAAGGCAGGCATCAAAGGACTGCTTAATTATACACCCAAACCAGTTAATGTACCTGATGATATATACCTGGAAGAATACGACATGATCACTTCACTTGAAAAAGTGGCCTTTTTTGTAAAAACCCATCATTGATTGATCTGAACAATTAAACAATCAACAATAAGTTGTTATTAATAAGGTGTGAATGATATAAACTATGTGTACAAAATCACGAAATTTACATTTAATTCTGACAAGGCAAGAATCGTTTGATGAATAAACTGGCCAAATTCATACTAAGATACCGATGGGTGATCATTATCTCCGTATTACTTTTCACGGCATTCACCGGATATCAGATCAAAAATATGCAGATCAATTCCGATGTGATCAGTTCACTTCCGGATGATGACCCCGATGCCGTCCTGCTCAAAAAGATCGCCGAACAATTTGGCAGCAGCAAGATGGGCATGGTGATCCTGGAAACTGATGACATATTCAAGCGGGAAATCCTGGAGCATGTGCAACAGATCACAGATACCATCAGGATGATGGATGGGGTGATCTCTGTAACAAGTCTCACCAACATCATCGATATCAGAGGTGGTGACTTCGGAATAGAGGTAGGTAAACTTGTTGATGAATATGACCTTCCTTCAACGGAAGAAGAATTACTGGCGCTGAGGGAGCGTGTATTTTCGAAAGACCTTTACAAAGGTGGGATCGTATCTGAAGACGGAACCGCCACATTGATTATTTTCTCCCTGTCGGAATATGCCGATGTAAGGCAGGTAGCGAAGGCTGTCGTTAAAAAGACCAGCGCGATGAAGCTGCCGGAAAATCTTTATTATGCAGGCTCACCCATGATGGTGACATCCATCGCCGATCTTATCTCAGCTGACCTGACAAAGCTTTTACCCATAGCATTTCTGCTGATCGCAGTGATCCTTGCCAGTTTCTTCAGGACTGCAAGAGGTGTTATTCTTCCACTGATCACGGTAACCATTGCCATTGTCTGGACCCTCGGTATCATGGTGCTTACCGGCTTTCAGATGTCGATGATCTCAAATAACATCCCCATCATCCTGCTGGCTGTTGGCAGTGCATATACCATACATGTGCTGAACAGGATCAACGAGATGAAGGATACTGACAGAAGAAAAGCAATTCTCAGGGCCCTGATCTATATCTTCATCCCTGTTCTCCTTGCGGCAATTACTACTGCTATCGGATTCATGTCATTCATCTTTGGTGCATATCTTGAAATGATCCGCGATTTTGGGATATTCACATCACTCGGGACTTTCTTCGCCGCCTTCCTTTCGTTGTTCTTCACCCCTGCCCTCATTGCCGCGTTCTCTATTTTCAGAAAGAAAAACATCAAGCAGAACAAGCAAGCCAAAAGATCATTGCTTACCGAATATTTTCTGATTCCTTTGAAAAACCTGCTCATCAAACACCCGAAATACACCCTCACTACATGGGGTGCACTGATCCTCATCAGTATCATTGGCATATTCCTTATCAAGAGAAGCGTTGATATTCAGGAATATTTTAAGAAAGACAATCCTGCCAGAACAGCAGAAAATATCATGATCAACAAATTTGGAGGTTCCAAACCCATTTTTGTGGTATTCAGGGGTGATGTCCAGAGCCCTGAAGTATTAAATACCATAGTCAAAACCTCCAACTATATGAAGCAAAGCCCGGATGTACTTACCACACAATCGATAGCAGGCCTTATCATGGAGATCAATGCTGCTCTTGGTGAGGGAAAGAAAATTCCCGACAGCCAGGCTAAGATCGAGCAATTATGGTGGTTACTTGACGGCAACGAGATCATGCAGACATACGTTACAGAGGATCTGGATGAAGCCATCATCATATCCAAATTTATTTCGCCTGAAAATAAAGCCAAAATTGAGTTTGCGAAATATATGGAAACATTCATCGAAGAAAACTCAAGTGAAGCTTGCGAAATTGCAATAACGGGAATGCCATTTATCGATATAACAATGGACAGAAGCCTGCTCCGGAGCCAGATGGGCAGTCTGAGCATTGCCATTATCATGGTCATCATTTTTGTAGGACTGATATTGCGTTCTTTAAAAACCGGCATATTTGCCACCATTCCCATCATTGCAGCAATCATCATGCTTTTCGGGGTAATGGGATTCAGCGGTATTCCGCTGAATATTGCCACCGTCCTCGTTGCCAGTGTTGCACTGGGTATTGGAATTGATTATTCCATCCATGTAATCTCAAATGTTAAACACCTGATGAAGACCCACAACGATGATATCAGCCACGCCCTGGAAGAAACCATTGTTATAAGCGGTAAGGCCATCGTGATCAACGTGATCTCTGTTTCAGGTGGATTCCTGGTGTTGTTGTTTTCAGAGATGGTACCACTGCAGTATTTTGGTTTCCTGGTCGCCCTCAGCATGATCGGGTCAGGAGTAGGATCACTCACCCTGCTGCCGGTGATTCTCATACTTGATAACAGAAGAATGAAAAAAACTAAATCAAGTTCATCATGAAAACTATCAAAAGATCAATTATACACTTCAGTCTATCTGTCCTGGCTTTGCTTATTCTCACCTCTGGTGTAAAAGCTCAGGACGCACATAACCTGCTGGCCAAATTGGATAACATCATGTTTTCCCCGAAAGACAAGCAGGGCAAGATCACCATCATACTGATAAGTAAGACAGGGAAGGAAAAAGTTCGCGAGGCAGAAATGTTTCAAAAAGGAAGGGATAAAAAGCTATTCCGGTATACCCAGCCCGAATCCCAGGCAGGTATTGCCACACTTTCCCTACCCGATGGCGTCATGTGGCTGTATATGCCGGCTTTCGGCAGTCCTAAAAAAATATCTTTGCTGGCCAAAAGCCAGGCCTTCACCGGAACTGATTTCTCATACGAGGACATGGCCACGCAGCCATACGCTGAGCGGTTTTACCCCATACTGGTCGAAATTAAGGAGGATGCCTACGTTCTTGAGCTTACACCCAGAACCGACAAATCAAGTTACAGCAAGGTCGTTGTAACACAGGACAAGACCAACTATTTCCCCATCATGATGGAGTATTATGATAAAGGAGGCAGAAAGTTCAAGGAAGCCATCTACCAGTATGAAAAGATCGGTAATTACTGGAATGCCAAAGAAGTTATCATGAGAGACCTGAAAAAGGAACACACCACAAAGATCCTGCTGACTGATATAATCTTCGACCAGGGCTTAACAGATGAATTTTTCACGGTTGATAATCTTAAACCGGAAGATTAGTGAATCAGAGAGTCAGAGGATCAGGGAGTCAGTGAGTTTGAGAGCGCTATCATTAAACGATCACCACCCTCGTTCCTCCGTCATCAATGCCAAGCCTGTCTGTACTGGTGATGATGGTATCTTTTCCGGTATGTTCCACGAAGTGGATGGCCGCAAGGACCTTCGGAGCCATACTGCCTTCTGTAAATTGTCCTTCTTCGAGGTACTTCCTGGCTTCAGAGATCGTCATACGATCAATGGCTTTCTGTTGAGGTGTATTGAAATTCAGGAAAACCTTCGGCACATCGGTGAGGATAAAGAATTTATCGGCATTGATTTGTGAGGCCAGGAGCGCGGATGCAAGGTCTTTGTCAATCACCGCATCAATGCCCTGCAATTTGTTCTCTGCTGCATAATATGCGGGGATACCGCCTCCACCCACAGCAATAACGATCTGGCCCTCACGGGAGATCTTTCGGATGGTATCCACATTGCTGATGACAAGTGGCTTTGGTGAGGCAACAACCTTTCTGAATCCTCTGCCACCGGGATCTTCTGCAAATTTCGAAGCGGTATCCTTTGCTATTTTTTCCGCTTCCTCCTTTGTGTAATACGGCCCGATAGGCTTGTTCGGGCTATTGAAGGCCGGATCATCCTTGCTCACAAGCACCTGTGTGATAATGGAAATAATATCCCGGTCCATTTCATGTGCCCTCAGCACATTTCTCAACTGCTGTTCGAGGATATAACCGATAAATCCCTGCGAATAAGCAACACAAATATCAAGAGGCATCTCCGGCAATCCATATTGTTTATGCCCTGCATTATTGGCAAGAAGAATGTTGCCTACCTGTGGGCCATTGCCGTGGGTGATGCACAGGTTATAGTTATTATTAAGCAATAAGAGGAGCTTTTCTCCAGTATGAAATGCATTGGCTTCCTGCTGTACAATGGTTCCGTCTTCACCGGCCTTCAACAGGGCGTTACCGCCAAATGCAACTACTGCTAACCTTTTCATATCCGAATAATTAAATGGGGTGTAAAGCTAAAAAATAATAACACAAATGCTGCCGGCTTATTGTTATTATTTCAATAATAATCTATATTCGCTGTACAAATACCGGCAAATGAACAAATATGCACCTAAGGTTGAAAAAAAGGCATTCGGGATAAGAACAGGCGGATTAATTGCCGGGCCTGTCCTTTTTCTGTATGCCCTTGTATTCACGGATCTCAACCCGGAACAACCTGCAGTAAGTGCCACCCTCGCAGTTGCCATGCTGATGGCCGTGTGGTGGATTACAGAAGCCGTTCCCCTGGCCATTACTTCCCTTTTGCCGGTGGCCCTGTTCCCTTTGCTGGGGATCATGGATGGCAAGGATGTGTCATCCACTTATTTTAACCATGTCATTTTTCTGTTTATCGGTGGATTTATGGTTGCCCTGGCGATGCAGAAATGGAACCTGCATAAAAGGATCGCACTAAAAATACTTATGTATACAGGAGTGAGTCCGGCACGTATCCTTCTGGGATTTATGTTTTCTACGGCCTTTCTTTCGATGTGGATATCCAATACGGCCACTGCCATGCTGATGATCCCCATCGTGATCTCCGTGATCGACAAACTGGAGGAGAGCATCGGGAAAAAGGAGATAGGAAAATACGCCACCGGACTGCTGCTCGGCATTGCCTACAGCGCATCGATCGGTGGCATATCCACACTGGTGGGAACCCCTCCGAACCTTTCATTCGCAAGGATCTTTAATATTTATTTCCCCGATGCACCGGAAATATCCTTTGCGCAATGGTTCCTTTTTGCATTGCCCATAAGCATCACCTTTTTCGTGATGGTCTGGGGGTACCTCTACCTGATCTTCGGCCCGCGGCATAAAAAATGGCCTAAACTGGATAGCAATACCTTTAGAGAACAATATAAAGCCCTTGGCAGGAGTAGTTATGAAGAAAGGGCTGTAATGCTTATCTTCTCACTTCTGGCAATTACCTGGCTGACCCGGGCAGGACTTAATTTCGGAAGCACACGCATTCCGGGTTGGTCAGAATTATTCGGAAGCCCGGAGTATATCAACGACGGAACCGTTGCAATCTTTTATGCGATCATCCTTTTTATCATTCCCGATAAAAGAGAAAAAAGCGGAAGGCTGATGGACTGGAAAACAGCAAGGGGCATTCCCTGGAATATCGTCTTGCTATTCGGAGGAGGCTTCGCCCTTGCAGGTGGTTTCAAGGAATCCGGACTGTCCATGTGGTTTGGAGAGCAACTGGTTTGGATATCCTCCGCCCATCCGATTTTTGTCATCCTTGCCATTGCCCTGATGATGACTTTCCTGACAGAACTCACCAGCAATACGGCCACAACAGAAATGCTTTTGCCTATCCTGGCGGGAATCGCCATGGCGGGTAATGTGAATCCCCTTTTGTTTATGCTACCTGCCACACTATCAGCTTCCATGGCTTTTATGCTGCCGGTTGCCACCCCACCCAACGCCATCATCTTTGGCACGAACAGGGTGAGGATGATGGATATGGCCAAAACAGGCATTGTACTCAACCTCGCGGGAGCACTGATCATTACACTCGCAACATACTTTATAGCGACCGCTGTTTTCGATATCAACATGAATGAATTTCCTGCGTGGGCAGTGAGTGAATAATGAAAAAACAACAAAAAGCATATCTTCTTGCTTTATCTGCCATCCTTTTATGGTCTACGGCAGGCTCAGCCTTCAAGCTGTCCCTCGAATATATTTCATCGACACAATTATTGCTATATGCAGCGTTTTTCTCGATGCTTTTCCTGTTCTCATGGGTCACTATTAGTGGAAAACTAAAAGATTCCTTTAAACTCAGCAAAAAGGAATGGCTCTACAGCGCCATCATGGGGTCCCTTAATCCTTTTCTATATTACCTGGTCCTCTTTGAAGCTTACGATCTGCTACTGGCCCAGGAAGCTGTCGCACTTAACTATGTGTGGCCGATAACGCTTGTTCTCTTATCCATACCTGTGCTAAAACAAAGGATTGGGATTTACAGTATTTTGGCCCTGTTCATCAGTTTTGCAGGCCTGCTCATCATCATCACAAAAGGAGCGGTCTACGGTATTGAATTATCCAGCCCGAGGGGGATTTTTCTTGCATTGATCAGCTCGCTTTTCTGGGCTTCCTACTGGCTCATGAACATGAAAGACAAAAGAGAGGAAGTTGCAAAACTGTTCGTAAATTTCTGCTTTGGGTTTAGCTATATCCTGATCTATGCCCTGATACGCAAAGCGGAATTTTCCTTCAATCCTGAAGGCATTGGTGGTGGAATTTATGTCGGCTTGTTCGAAATGGGGCTCACCTATGTATTATGGTTAAAAGCCCTCCGGCTTTCATCCACTACAGCTAAGGTCAGCAACCTGGCATACATCGCCCCTTTCCTGTCATTGATGTTTGTCTCCATTGCCGTGGGCGAAACCATTTATTATTATACTATCGGGGGCTTGGTTTTGATTGTTGCTGGGATTGTATTGCAGAAGCTGGTAAAATAGGTGTTGGGTGTTGAATTATGGATTATGGATTATGGATTATGGATTATGGATTATGGATTTTGGATTTTGGATTTTGGATTTTGGATCTGATTTCTGGTATCTGGTATCTGATTTCCCGCCTGAGACGGACAGGTAGTGGTAATTTGTATGGTTGATTTTCGAAGGAAAATTTCGAAGGGGGGAGAAGATAGAAGTAGCTTGCACTTGTGACTGCCACTTAGTCCTTTGTGTAACTTCGTGAAAACCCTTTTGGGTCCTTTGTGGTAAAAAAACCCACATACCACATCATCCAACATTCATAATCCATAATTCAACACCCAACCCAACACCCAACACCCAACACCTAATTAGGCTATCTTTGCACCATGTCCGCAAAACGCATCGCATTCCAAACCTTCGGCTGCAAGCTAAATTTTGCAGAAACCTCCACAATTGCACGACAATTCAGGGAGGATGGCTATGAGGTGGTGAAATACAGGGATGAAGCGGATATCTATGTGATCAACTCCTGTGTGGTCACCGGAAATGCCGAAAAAAAGTGCAGATCTGCCATCCGACAGGCCAAAAGGAGAAATCCAGGAGCCATCATTGCTGTTGTCGGTTGTCTCTCCCAGATAAAGGAGGATGAGCTGGCAAAAATGGAAGAAGTTGACATTCTGGCTGGTAATGAAGAAAAGTTCAGGCTTGCAGAATTGCTCAATAAAAACCCGGAGCCCGGAGCCTGTTTCAGGCAGGTCGGCGATATCAATAAATCTGAAGCTTTTACTCCTTCATGGTCCAGTGGTTACCGGACAAGATCATTTCTTAAAATACAGGATGGCTGTGATTACTTCTGTACATATTGCACCATCCCATTTGCCCGTGGCAGAAGCCGCAGCGCCACCATTGCTGATACCATCAGAACAGCAAAAGAAATCGCTGCCTCAGATATCAGGGAGATCGTCCTTAGCGGGGTCAACATCGGTGACTATGGAAAGCAGCACGATGAATCCTTTTATAAGCTAATACAGGAATTGGATAAAGTCGATGGTATCGACAGGATCAGGATCTCCTCCATCGAACCTGATCTGTTGGATGAAGAGATGATAAGCTTTGTGGCTAACTCAGAAAAATTCCTCCCGCATTTTCATATCCCTCTGCAATCAGGCTCTGACAAGATCCTTAAATCTATGAAGCGGAAGTATAAAAGGGAAGTCTTTGCGAAAAGGGTGAATGAAATTAGAGAGCACATGCCGAAAGCTTGCATAGCCGCTGATGTGATCATCGGCTTTCCGGGTGAGACTGAAGAAGATTTCAGGGAAACCTATGATTTCCTGAACAGGATGGACATTTCCTATATGCATGTATTTACCTACTCCGAACGCCCCGGCACAAAAGCAACCGGATTAAACGGCAAAATCACCAATGCTGTAAAAAAAGAAAGAAGCCGGAGGCTGCACGAACTTTCAGATACAAAGAAGGCAGCATTTTATAAGCAAAATATCGGGACAACAGCTTTTGTACTTTTCGAATCGGATAATTCGGGTGGTTTCATGCACGGTTTCACCGGAAATTATCTCAAAGTGAAGACGCCTTACAAAAAGGAACTGGTCAATGAGATCATTCCGGTGCAGCTGGAAAGGCAGGATGAAGAAGGGGTTTTTATAATGAATAATGAATAACGAGCAAGGAACAAGGAATTTACAATTCTGTGTTTGCAATTCTGTATGTACAATCTGATGTAGGATATAAAATATAGGATGGATGATTTCAGATAATACTTCAAACTTCGTTCCCCCTCCTTTCTCGGGGGACAGGGGGTGGGTAGATGAATAAGGAACAAGGAACAAGGAACAAGGAACAAGGAACAAGGAACAAGGAACAAGGAACAAGGAACAAGGAACAAGGAACAAGGAACAAGGAACCAGAAACAATTTAACAATTCTCATCTATTTTCATTAGTTTTACAGGAGTTATTCTTAGCTACTAAAACCATTCAAAATATGAATAAAAAAACCCTTTTCTTTTTCACCCTGTTTGCCTTATCATTATTAATGCCATTTTTATCTTTTGGTCAATCAGATAGTGTTCAAAAACCGACGCTGGTATACATGTTTGACATCAGGGAGGAGATCGCTCCACCGGTGGTCCGGACAACGCAGAAAGCATTCGAAGCAGCCCGGGATAATGATGCGGATATTATTCTCATTCATATGAATACTTACGGAGGAATGGTAGATGCTGCCGACTCTATCCGCACCAGGATCCTGAACTGTAAGATTCCCGTTTATGTTTACATAGACAATAATGCTGCATCTGCCGGCGCATTGATCGCCATCGCCTGCGACAGCATATACATGGCTCCGGTGGCCAGTATCGGGGCCGCCACGGTGGTAGACCAGACTGGCAAGCCTGTCCCTGATAAATACCAATCCTATATGCGTTCCTGGATGCGCTCAACTGCGGAAGCAAAAGGCCGTGATCCCGACATTGCCCAGGCCATGGTCGACCCTGATATATATATAGCCGGCATCATCGATACAGGTAAAGTACTCACACTTACAAGCAGTGAAGCCATACTGTATGGTTTCTGTGAAGGAAAGGTTGAAAATATTGCAGAGCTGATGGAGATTTCAGGAACAACCAACTATGAGATCATAGAACATAAACAAACCACGGCAGACAATATCATCGGATTTCTGATCAGTCCGCTGATAAGCGGGATCCTGATCATGATCATCATCGGAGGAATCTATTTTGAGCTTCAAAGCCCGGGTGTCGGTTTTCCTTTGGCCGCCTCCATCATTGCAGCACTACTGTATTTTGCCCCTTTGTATATCGAAGGCCTGGCTGATAACTGGGAGATCGTGCTCTTCGCAATAGGTGTGATCCTGGTATTGGTAGAAGTTTTTGCCATTCCCGGTTTCGGGGTGGCCGGAATATCCGGGATCACCCTCATCGTCGCAGGACTCACCCTCAGCCTTATCGGGAATGTGGGACTGGACTTTAGCAGAGTTCCCATGGAAGCTGTTGCTACTGCATTTTTCATTGTGACCATTGCCATATTCATGGCCTTGATCGGCTCATTCTGGATAAGCAAAAAGCTGTTTACCACAACCATATTCGGGCACCTGGCCCTTGAGGCAGAGCAACATGCCGGGGAAGGTTTCACTGTATCCGACATCAGGTATACAAGCATGCTCGGTAAACGGGGAATTGCCCATTCCGTGTTACGGCCTGCCGGTAAAGTAAAAATCGAGGGGGATGTTTTCGATGCCACGGCACTGACAGGATTTATTGATAAAGGTGATGCCATTGAGGTTGTGAAATATGAGACGGGGCAGTTGTTTGTTAAGAAGAAATGACAATGAATATGCAGATTACAATATTCAAAATACAATATTCAAATTCGACTAAACAAATCAACAACTAAACGAATAAACATTTTTTAATGATTGAGCTCATTCAGGGAGACATCACGAAGCTGGAAGTTGATGCGATCGTCAATGCTGCCAACCGCAGCCTGCTGGGCGGTGGCGGTGTGGATGGGGCTATTCACCGGGCTGCAGGCCGTGCATTGCTTGAGGAGTGCAAAAGCCTGAACGGCTGTAATACCGGCGAGGCCAAGATTACAGCAGGATATAAACTTCCTGCCGGACACATTATCCATACTGTTGGACCGGTTTGGCACGATGGATCAGGAAATGAGGATAGTTTACTGAAAAGCTGCTACCTGAACAGCCTGAGGCTGGCAAAAGAGAACAACTTAAAAACAATTGCCTTTCCCAACATCAGCACTGGTGTATATCATTTTCCAAAAACACGCGCAGCAAAAATTGCAATTGATACCGCTATGGAATTCCTTGCGGCAAATGACTTTCCGGGAAAAGTGTATTTTGTTTGTTTTGATGAGGAAAACTACAATTTATACCAGGATCTTCTTGATGCCTGATAAATGTCAATAAGCTCCTGCCTTCTCATTTTTCTTACTCCATCATGAAAATAGGATATATTTGAAGAATTGAATATATTTGCTACACTAAGCATATCGGAGAATGATCACTAAAGCATCAAAGCAATTTTTCCTTATTCTCTTCATGCTGATAATCAGTACTGCGGGTAGTCAGGATGTGCAGAAAAGCCTTTCGGCCATGCGAACCCAGCTTGCTCCAAAAATTGACGGTAAATTGAATGAACTGCAGTGGCTGGATGCTGAAGCTGCCAAAGATTTTATTCAGTATGACCCCTATAATGCTGCAAAGCCCAGCCAGCCCACAGTCGTAAAGATCATGTATGATGACAGGGCCATCTATGTCGGGGCAATGATGTATGACAGCCATCCTGACAGCATTTACCGTGAGCTGGGTGAACGGGACGATGCTGATATCAATGCAGACTTTTTTTCGGTCGATATTATCCCGTACAATGATGGCCTGAATGCCTTTGAATTTAAAGTATCTGCCTCCGGAGTTGAAGTCGACGTCAAGCATGCGGCAAATTACCGTGATAGAAACTGGGACCCGATCTGGAAAAGTGCAGTTGAGATCAATGACAGCGGGTGGGTGGCCGAGATAGAGATCCCCTATGCTGCCATCCGCTTTCCGAAAACCGAAGAACAACTATGGGGAATAAATATGTGGAGAGGTATAAAGAGACACCGTGAGTGGTCGACCTGGAGCTATATCGACAACAGCATGGACGGGGTATTCAACCAGTCGGGAACTCTTACAGGAATCAAGGACATCAAGCCCCCGCTCCGACTTTTTTTCATTCCTTATGTTGCCGGATATACTGAAAAAATCCCTGAAAGCGAAAGCTGGGCATATTCCTATAATTATGGGTTGGACATGAAACTGGGGCTCAGTGAAAGCTTCACCCTGGACATGACCCTTATCCCGGACTTCGGCCAGGTGCAATCCGATGACAAGGTCGTGAACCTCTCTCCTTTTGAAATTTACTACGAGGAAAGAAGGCCCTTTTTCACCGAGGGCACCGAATTGTTTGAACGTGGCGGTATTTTCTACACCCGTAGAGTTGGCGGGACACCCGAAGGCTATGATGATATTGAGGATAATTATTCAACGGATAGTAGCAGCAACATCATTGAGAATCCTCATGAAATACAATTATTGAACGCAACCAAGATTTCCGGACGTAACAAAAACGGGACTGCCATTGGTGTTCTTAATGCCATTACATCAAATACCCACGCAAGGGTGATTGATTCTACAGGAACAGAACAAAAAATACTTACAGATCCTGCCACCAACTACAATATGCTGGTCATTGATCAAAGCCTGAAAAACAATTCTTATGTAAGCCTGTATAACACGAATGTATACCGTGGCAGGGACAATTACATTGCCAATGTAACAGGAACGGAATTTGAGCTTCGCAATAAGAGTGATATGTACGCTGTATCCGGGTTATTGAATGTCAGCCAGAAATATCATCCTGATGAGGAAAATGAATTCGGGACGGCCTACGGACTTGAAGCAGGGAAAATCAGTGGAAACTTCAGGTATGCACTGTCACACAAAACACAAACAGACACATATGACATAAATGACATGGGCTTCAACAGCCGAAACAACCGGTTTGATAACGAGCTGGAGATTGAATATAATATTTATGATCCGGTTGGGATAATTCTAAACATGCATAATGAGATTACACTCAATTACGATATGCTTTATTCGCCCAGAAAGTTCGTTTCGTTCGAGATAGAATCACGAAACAGAACTACCTTCACTAATTTCTTTACGGCCGGATTTAGCTGGGAGATTCGACCGGTAGAATCGCATGATTATTATGAACCAAGGGTAGATGGATGGATGCTGATACGTCCTAAAAGAGGCTATGTTGGCTTCTTCCTCTCCCCCGATTACCGTAAACGATTTGTAATCGATTTCCATAGCGGGTATTGGGCTGCAACTGAATACGGGGAATCAGGGATCAACGCCGCAATTGAGCCGCGATTCAGGATAAACGACCGCCTCTCATTACAACTTGAGATAGATTACGACATGGAATGGAATGATATAGGCTATGTAACTGATTCTGTTAACAATGGAGAAGAAAAGATCATTATGGGAAAAAGAGATGTCCGTACCATCGAAAACACCTTTGATGTATCCTATATTTTCACAAAAAATATCTCACTCAGTTTCAGGGCCAGGCATTATTGGGTCACGGTAGAATACAATGATTTTTTTGATCTGCAAACTGATGGTTACCTGGGCCCTTCGAATTATAATGACGACCACGATTTCATTTACAATGCCTTCAATATTGACATGGTTTTCAGATGGATCTTTGCTCCTGCAAGCGAGCTGATCTTCGTATGGAAAAACAATATCCATGCTGAGCAGAGCGAGATCATCAATAATTATTTTGAAGACCTTCGCTACACCTTCAACTCTCCTATGGCCAATAGCTTTTCACTCAAGGTGTTGTATTATTTGGATTACCATTCTTTGAAACGGAAAAACAGACCGGCAAGGAGTAAGCAGTAAGGAACACCGAGCAACGAACACCGAACACCGAGCAAGGAACATGGAACAAGGCAGAAGGCAGAAGGCAGAAGGCAGAAGTTAGCAGCCAGCAACCAGTAACCAGTAACCAGTAACCAGTAACATCTCAAACCAATGACTTCACAAAACTTTCTGAAATATAATTATCATAATGCGTACATACATGGGAACCGAAGCTGATGGCTGTTTCCAGGATCCTTTTCCAGGATGCCATTTCCATATTTTTTATATTCCCATGAGTAAATCCTTCCCTGATCATGGCATAGATCAGGCCTGCATTGAAGGAGTCGCCGGCACCGATAGTACTGACAGTTTTTACCTGTGGCACAGGGATCTCCAGGCGGCCATCCGCTGTTAACAAATCTACAAACCTGCTGTTCCTGGTATAGATAAGGGTATCGCAGCCATGGGCTTTTACAATGCTGTATGCTTCTTCAGCAGACCCGGCATCAAACATCGTCCGAAAATCTTCATCTGATGCCCTCACAAGAGTAGACAGGGAAAGATTTTCAAATATCAGTTCTTTCAGGCTATTCATCTCATCTTTATGGGGATGGCGGATATTCGGATCATACAAGATGAGTGCCCCGGCATCTTTGGCAGCCCTGACAAAAGTGATCAGCTGCCTTCGCACTTCAGGCATCAGCGAATAAAAAGCACCGAACAGCACTATATCTTCACCGGAAAAACCCGGTAGCTCAATCTCCAGCCGTTTTTCAGGGTATTGTTTATAAAAAGAGTAGGAAGCATCATTCCTGTCATTCAGGAAAGCCAGGGCAATGGCGGTTTTCCCATCTGAATAGCGATAATTGTAGCCGGTATGAACAGCGTTCTTCAGTAAAAATTCTTCTATGATATCCCCGGCCTGATCGGTACCGTATTCACTGATAAACCGAATGGGCAAACCCAGACGGCCCAGTGAAACAGCAGTATTCAGCATTGATCCTCCGGCTTTGGCAGCAGCAGGCTGTTCATTACGAAAAATGATGTCGTAAACAGTTTCGCCGATGGCATATATATTGGGCATGAGGAATCTTTTTTCAAAGATAGTAGAAAAAGTGTTGGGTGTTGGGTGTTGGGTGTTGGGTGTTGGGCGATGGGCGATGGGCGGTGGGCGGTGGGCGGTGGGCGGTGGGATAGCAAACTTCTTCTATTTTCTATCCCCTTCAGAGATCCCCTTCGAACATCAACCATATAGATTACCAATGAAATCAGATACCAGATATCAGAAACAGTAGTGTCCGGGGAAATTTAGATTGAATTGGTGAAAGGCGCAATGGCGTTCACTTTTGCGACATCTGAGTAAAAGAGGGCTTGGG
>JAIOSQ010000186.1 GCA_021107535.1 Bacteroidales bacterium
TATGTGTATCCTTATGAGGGATACGGGCATAGTGGGACAGTTTCTAATCCTATTTTATACGAAGGTTATCCACCCGATATAGCAGCAGGAAATTTCCCTATATTAGATTGTACATTGCATTGTGATTGTACAGCAGTTACATTTAATGCTGGTATTGCTTTAACAAGAGTGGAATATATTACTCTCAAATGCTTAGAGGTTAGAAATGTATTTCAGTGTGATAGTGTGCTAAGTGGGGGGATATCGAGCATTAGTTGTAAAAACATAACTTTTGAGAGATTGCGAGTACATGATATAGGACAGCGTGGTTTTTGGTGTACGAGTGGTGCATGGGGTTATGCTGATTCTGCTTATGCTGTTGATTACATGGGTACAACCCCCGCAAATGCATCACCTATCTTTGACCAGCCTGATACTACAAGGTGGATTAATTGTGATGTATGGAATTGCTGTGATACATTGAACATAAATCCAAGTAATGCAGGAAATGGTGCTGATGGATGGAAAGTAATTAGCTACAATGGTAATTATTATTCATGGGATGGTTGTAGAGCATGGAATTATTCAGATGATGGATGGGATCCTAACGGTGGTCAAAGGATATTTAATAATTGTTGGGTAATGGCAAGTGATAAATATTCTGATTTTCACAATGAAGGAAATGGATTTAGAACAAGTTCATTGACGTACAGTTCATTTCTTTATTATACAGAAGCGGATAGTATAAAGTACAGGAATGATTCAATGGTAAGGCAGACTAATTGCCTTGCATTGTTTTGTCCGCACATAGGGTTTCTTAATGGTGCTTCAAGTGATTACTCATGTAATTCAAGATATTATAACAATACTGCATACAGGTGTGGAAGTGGATTCTATGCACGTAATTATGGTGAAGATAGTATTGGGGATGTTTATTATAATAATATAGCCTATGGTTCAACTCGAAAAAATGCAGCAGGTGGGACGTATGAGGTTCAAATTGATGATGTAAAATATCTTGAAAGTAATAATACGTGGATATGGGATTCTACGGTCTTTTGTGATAATCCACAAAACCCTGCCTTTAGTGTTGATAGTGCAGACTTTGTTGAAGTTGATTCATTGGATTTAATAGATTTGTTTACAGCTCCACGACAATCTGATGGCAGCTTACCTGATAACATACCTTTGATGCTGGCAAGTACATCCGACCTGATCGATGGAGGATGCAATATTGGCTTACCCTATTGTGGTATAGCACCGGATGTAGGTCATCATGAATTCGAACAACTTACCTCCAGCTTTGAATTACAGGATACTGCTTATGTGAATTCTCCTGTGGATATTATTTATACAGGAAATGCTTCAGATTCGGCAACATATTATTGGGATTTTGGCAGCGCCACTATCATAAGTGGTTCCGGACAGGGGCCATACACGGTAGAATGGACAAATGTTGGATGGGATACAGTTTCATTGTATGTTGAAGAATCAAATAATGTATCTGATACCACAACAAACGAAATTTGCATCCTAACTAATTCAATCACTTCAAGCTTTGCATTACAGGATACTGCTTATATAAATTCTCCTACGGATATTATTTATACAGGAAATGCCTCATATTCGGCAACATATTATTGGGATTTTGGCAGCTCCACTGTCATAAGTGGTTCCGGACAGGGGCCATACACGGTACAATGGACAAATGTTGGATGGGATACAGTTTCATTGTATGTTGAAGAATCAAATGCTGTATCTGATACCACAACAAATGATATTTACATCCTACCTACTGGTCCAATCATTTTTTCAAGCTTTATAATACAAAAACATGAGGATTCTCTTTGTTCTAAAACCGCTACGGATACTCTTTGTTCTACAACTGATGCGGATATTATTTATACAGGAAATGCCTCATATTCGGCAACATATTATTGGGATTTTGGCAGCGCCACTGTCATAAGTGGTTCTGGCCAGGGGCCATACATAGTACAATGGCCAAATGGTGGATGGGATGCAGTTTCATTGTATGTTGAAGAATCAAATGCTGTATCTGATACCACAACAAATGATATTTACATCCTGACTAATCCAATCTTTACTATTATACCGTACCCAAATGACACAGTCTCTATCAATGATACAATAGTCTTAACTGGAGATATTGATTCGGTATCATATTTCTGGTCCACTGGAGATACAACACAATCCATTAAGGTATTCAATATCTCCCCAAAGAAGGGAAGTCAAAGCTATTGGCTAATGGTTACTGACGAAATGGGTTGTACAGGTACGGATTCCATTACGGTTCAATTTAACATGCCTGTTCTAATTAGTGATTTTCCGGATGAGATAGAAATCATGGTTTATCCTAACCCTGTTAATGATTATTTGAATATTGAACTGGAGATTGTTGAGCAAGGGCAGTATATATTTGAAGTAATTGATAATATAGGTCGTCCTGTCATCCGGGAATTGAGATATTTTGAGCCTGGTACGCAAAAATTGCACTTAAACCTGAATCACGGTTCTCCCGGTTTTTACATTCTTTCTGTTAAATCGAACAAAGGCATGATAGCAGTAAAGAAGATTATCAAATGAGATACCCCGCTGCTTGTCACTTGCGCCATGCTCCTACGCTGAAGCTTCGGCGCAAGCGTAAGCTTCAGCGACGGAGCACGGCGGGGAGGTTCATTGTATCTCATCTTCTCCCGCAAAAACTCTACAATAAGCTTCTTTTAGCATATTATTCTTGACTAAGCTTCTGAAATTCATTACTTTTAAATTTCCAAAAGGTTTTCTTGGCACTCATATGAATTAATTTATTAAAAAAGGAGGAAATTATGAATAAGCTATTTTTTAAACCGCTGATAGCAATATCAGCATGTGTTTTGATGATCGTTTTTTCCTGTACGACTACAGATAAAGGCGAATTATTTTATTATGGTACAACTGAAAAGGTTATGCTCAGTGTGCCGGGGAATAAAATAATAGTAAAATTTTCACCAGAAATGGATATGAAGGATATACTCCAAAAACTTGAGCCTTATGGTAAGGAAGAGGGAGTATATGAGCAGGTATTTATTGTCACTTTGCGTGATCCTGAAGGACTTGAGAAATCGCTCGAAAATCTGAAAAAAGATGATGGTGTAATTTCAGCAAATCCGGTTTATCTCACCAACGATAAACAGGAAATGGGTGTTACAGATGAAATATGTCTTCAGTTTAATAAAGAAGCCAATGACGATGAGAAGAAGGAAATGCTGGATAAGTTTAAAGCAGTTGAACTGTCAAGGACCCAGCCCTGGGAGAAATATTTCGCCATTATCTCTGTGGGTAAAGACAGGAATGCCCTGGAAGTTGCCAACAATATAAAAGAATCGGGCTTAGTAAATTTTGCTCACCCGAATTTCTATGCCAGGACTTACATGCATAGTTTTTTCCCTAACGATGAGTTTTTTCCGAACCAATTTTATCTTCATAATACAGGTCAGGCACCCAACGACGGGCATTTCCGAACAGCGGATGCAGATATTGATGCGCCTGCAGCATCGGCTATAAGCCGGGCAGCCAATACAATAACAATTGCAGCTATTGACGAGCGTGTTGAACTTAGCAATAACGCGCTACCCGTCGCCCGATTGCCCGTTTTAAACGGAAGTAATTTTGCCGCTGGAAATGCGAATCACCCGGATGCAGA
>JAIOSQ010000024.1 GCA_021107535.1 Bacteroidales bacterium
CCAAATATTCAACAGCCCTGAGAAATGTTTCATCAATCCTGTGGTAAACAGGATAAAAGCCATCGTCATCATACAAATTTCTTCCAATAAAGGCCTTCATCAGTATCTTGATCCTTGATTCGGATTCGCGGATGCCCTGCTTGTCTTTACTTACACCTTTTTCTTCCGCATAGGCAATAAAATCGTTAAATACAGGCCTGGTGATCTTAAAATTTTTATTGAAGTCAGCAAAAGAAACATATTCACTGAGTTCTTTCCGGTGTGCATCAGTATATTTGAATGCAAATTGAAAGATCAACCCACGATCCAGCAATGTGTTATAATATTCCGGATAATCCGAGGAATTATAAGAGACATAGATATCGGGCATGATCCCGCCACCGCCATAAACGATCCTGCCACCGGGCGTAACATATTTAAGGGAATCATCGAAATGAACACTGTCGGCGTTTTGCATTTCTCCATTATGGAAACGCTCATAAAAGTCATGATAATAACCTTCTGTCCCATTTTCATAAGAGCGCTGTATACAACGTCCTGTTGGTGTGTAATAGCGGGCTATGGTAAGCCTGACGGCCGAACCGTCGGGCAGGTTAAGCTGTTCCTGCACCAAACCTTTCCCAAATGATCGCCTGCCGATGATCATCCCTCTGTCATTATCCTGAACAGCCCCGGCAATGATCTCACTGGCAGATGCGGATCCTTCATTTATAAGGACAATTAGTGATGGCTCTTCAAAAAATCCTTTACGCGTGGCATAAAAAAAGTTTCTGGGCCTGTTGTTCCCTTCAGTATATACAATAAGCTCATTTTCTTTCAGAAATTCATCAGTTATCTTTGTGGCAGCCTGCAAATATCCTCCGGTATTGCCCCGAAGGTCAAGGATCAGGCTCGTCATTCCCTGATCAAGCAGAGATCTCAGGGCAATTACAAATTCTTCATATGTTGTGGCAGAAAATTTACTCACCTTGATATAGCCAATGGTATCTTCGGGCATGTAAGATACATCAACGCTAAAAGTAGGAATTACATCTCGTATAATGGAAAAATCCATGAGCCCAATGATGCCACGCCGGTATATCTTAACATCTACATTCGTTCCACGTGGCCCTTTCAGCATTCCGATGGCATCTTTGTTATTCACTCCAACTCCTGCAACCAGGCTATCATCAACCATCACGATCCGGTCACCGGCCAACAAGCCGACTTTCTCTGAAGGCCCGCCATCAATGGTTTGAATCACGGTAATTGTATCACTTTCAATCCTGAATTGTATCCCAATGCCCTCAAAGTTTCCCATGAGCTGCTCGGTAACCTCAGCCAGTGCTTCAGCCGGTATATACTGACTGTGCGGATCGAGGTTTTCCAGAATGCCAAGAATTGCATCTTCCGACAATTGCTCTTTTGAAACTGAGTCGACATAATCATTTATAATATAATTCATCAGGTCGCTAACCTTATTATATCGCACTCCTGCCGGTGCGAACACACTGCCATGCATATCAGATTCAGGAGCAAGCTTAATACCGGCCCACATGCCAATAAGCAAGATCAGTGCAAAAACGACAGGAAGATAATATCTGTATTTCCTTTCTTTGAAACTCATTTTTTAATGGATAAGGTCTTGAAAAACATCCGCAAAACTATAAAAAACAGATGAATAATGAACAAGGTCTTCATGATGATTATTTTTTCAGATACTTAATCTTCATTTATTTGCGTCTTATATTACAATTAACATTTATCATGGATCAATTGTTTTCTCAATTTTTGCCAGCCGAACCCGGAAACCCTACACAGGGGCTGTACTTTATCCGCCTTTCTTCTCCTGAAGGAAGCAGCATCCTGAAATTAAATGTGGATTAACACAGATCCTGAATGCTGCTTGTGTGTGGGAGATGGGTTGAGTTTTAAGTTTTAAATTGATTATGAATTATGGATTATGAATGTTGGATTTTGTTTTTACAAACATATAAGGATACCAGAGAGTTTCGCAAAGGTTACAAAAACCAATTCTTTGTGTTCTTTGTGCGGTACTTTGCGTCCTTCGTGGTTAAATTAATTTAAAACTTAAAACTCAACACTCAAAACTTAAAACCCAATTCTAAGTACATAATCTCCCTTTCTATGCAATAATCAACTGGTATTTATGCGTTATCATGTCGCATACCTTTACTCCATCATCTTTATAGTTCCATGTTAGTGCGTAAGATCATCTTTCCGGTTTTGATATTATTGATCAGCAACTTCCTTTCATCTCAGTGTTTTAAGGATCAGCAATTACAAAACGGCCGTGTCAGGAATGCTTATAAAGAGAAAGAGTCTGTAATTCTGAATATGCTGCAATCAAAAGGGCTCGATATCAACGCAATGGAAATATTCATCCGGGCATTTAAGAAAGAAAAAAAACTGGAGGTCTGGGGACGCGACAGCCTGCATAAAGAATTTGTGTTCTTGAAAGAATACAGGATTTGTAGGACTTCCGGACAGGAAGGCCCGAAAAGGAAACAAGGTGACGGACAAATACCAGAAGGGTTTTATACTATTGACAGATTCAACCCCTGGAGCCAGTTTCATCTTTCGCTTGGATTAAATTATCCTAACAGATCTGATAAAATTCTCTCTGATAAAAAACACCCTGGGGGAGATATTTTCATTCATGGCTCTTGTGTAACCATCGGCTGCCTGCCTATGACCAACGACAAGATAAAGGAAATATACATTCTGGCCGTTGAAGCAAAGAATAACGGGCAGCAGTATATTCCCGTGCATGTCTTTCCGGTAAAAATGGATGGAGATATATATCTTGAACTGATAGAGAAATATGCAGGTGATGAAGACCTACTTGAGTTCTGGAGAAATCTCGAAGAAGGATACCTGTATTTTGAGATGAACAGAATAGTTCCGGAATTCACAGTAAATGAGGAGGGAATTCATTGTTTTTAGTCTCCAGGTTATATTTGCTTCGCCGAGCTCGTAAATTCAGGTCCCACCTTTAGCTTAAGCGACAGCATGCGAAAAATTTGGATATTAATCTCTGAATTATATTCCTCACGTATATGATGCCGTAACCCATTCTCATTTAGTTTTAGAAAATTCACTAACTTTGCCGCACTTATCAGATATATCAAGTAACTAAGCGTATTGAAGAAAACTTTTACACAGCATGGTAATCATAGGCGGACGGCAATTAATTAGTGCTGATTTCTACAAAATTCTTTTCGGGGGGGAGAAGATTGATCTGGATAAAAACGCCCTGGGGGAGGTTAAAAAAAGTTATTCATTTCTTCAAAGATTTGCCAAAGACAAGATTATTTACGGCATCAATACCGGCTTGGGTCCCATGGCCCAATACAAAATAGATGGTAAGGAGCAGGTTCAGCTGCAGTACAATCTTATCCGCAGTCATGCCTCCGGCTCAGGGAAGAACATCCCTAATATGGCTGTCAGGGCGCTCATGATCGCCCGACTCAATAATTTTATGCAGGCTTATTCCGGTATCCATCCCGAAATCCCCATTCTTCTTAAAGATTTTATAAATCATGGGATTATTCCGATCATTCCCGAACATGGCGGTGTTGGCGCCAGCGGTGACCTTGTCCAGCTTGCCCATCTTGCCCTTTGCCTGATAGGAGAAGGTGAGATGTTTTACCAGAATTATACCCATCAGTGTGCCCGGGTATTTGAAGAAACCGGCCTTACACCGGCCAAAATTTATATTCGGGAAGGGCTCGCACTGACCAATGGAACATCCTGTATGTCGGGTATTGGTATCCTGAATGTAATTAAA
>JAIOSQ010000114.1 GCA_021107535.1 Bacteroidales bacterium
CGCACCCTGCAAAACAAAACCCAAACCAACCTCAACGTCTCCGCCTATGAACCGGGTATCTATATGCTCAGGATTGATACAAAGAAGGGGAGGTTTGTGAGGAAGATCGTTATCA
The DNA here is from genome assembly GCA_021107535.1 of Bacteroidales bacterium. Taxonomy (GTDB): domain Bacteria; phylum Bacteroidota; class Bacteroidia; order Bacteroidales; family B18-G4; genus B18-G4. The sequence goes on from JAIOSQ010000114.1 coordinate 116, forward strand.
CTGAATAGAGAACAAGGAACAAGGAATAAGGAACAAGGAATAAGAATGAGAACGTGGAAGGATTGAATAACGACAATCAACAAGCGAAAATCGACAATTTTATTTCCCCTCGCCTTTAGGAGAGGGGCCAGGGGTGAGGTATAATAATTAAGCATCCCATGCAACGATTTATAATATATATTTGTCTTATATGTCATAGAGGCTTTGCCGGGATTTCCGTTTTTTCTTTTTACCTTGTCACTAAAATCAGGTATTATGAATAATATTTCCGCTCTTTTCAGGAAACTGATAGTAGGGGTATTACTGTCATTGTTTCTGGCTATTCCACGTTTTGCAACTGCACAGCCTGCTGCGCCTACCAATCTGCAGGCTGTATTAATTGATGACCTGCTTGGTATTGTGGAGCTAAGTTGGGATTTGCCACCGGATACAGGCTTCCAGTTTACATTAATCAAGGTAAATGGTGCTGGGATAGGGACAAGCACTATGCTTTGCCCTTGTAATTTTATTCATCATCTGTCAGGCTATGGAATAACTTGTTATACTGTTCAAGCGTTTTATGACCAGGGCGTTTCAGACCCTGTAACAACTTGCATTGAATGGCTTCCACCTGAAATAATGATTGATCCATCTTCCTGTTATATGGCTTGGTTGCTTACAGGTGATACGTATCAATGGGTCACTCAGATTTCTAATCTTGGAAGCAGCAGTCTATCATACACCTTTCCGGGTTTTGATACTGGTTCACCTCCTCCCGGCTATATTGTAAATGTTTGCCCGGCAACAGGTATCATTCCTCAGGGTGGAGTACATGAAGTTACCATCTTCTGGGATGCCACCGGTTATGGCCCGGGGATTTACCCCCAGGACCTTTTGTGTGAATCCAATGACCCCAATAATCCAGTTGTTGCAATTGGAAATCTAATGGAGATACAGACACCGATATATGTTAGCGGTACAGTCATTGATTCTGTTACACAATTACCGATCCCCGGAGTTGAAGTTACAATCGGAATGCGGCAGACCTATACTTTGGCGGATGGATCGTACTTTCTGATCAAAGATCTTGGCACATACGATTTTTATTATGATAAAATAAATTATTATTCCGTAGTTATTCCCGACACTTCTTCTTTAATTGCCGGAGATACTATTATTCAGGATGTGGAAATGATGCCTCTTGCTTATCCTGTTCCATGGGTATTGGCCGAAAGTATTTGCAATGAGCCCAGTCCTGCTGATGTTTCATGGGGTTTGCCTGAGGGTCCGTTCGAGATCATTTATGATGATGGCACAGCCGAAGACTTTTTTGTCTGGGCAAATGCAAATGGTGAAAATGCAGTCAGGTTCACACCCAATGGATATCCGGCGAGAATTATGGGAGCGAGTGTTTATGTAGGAAACGGTACTTTTCCCGCTGGCTACTGGATGGGAACAGAATTCGATATACTGGTCTATGATGAAGATGTAAATGGCATGCCGGGCAATGTGCTGGATTCAACCACTGTAAGCGTGAATAATTATGAATGGATCACTTGCTGGAGCTTAAATCCGATCATCGACAGCGGAGATTTTTTCATCTCTATGAAACAACTCAATCCTGCACCCAATACCGCTCCAATTGGTGTTGATATGGAAGCACCCACTGTAAACCGCAGCTTTTCAAAAATGCCAGGTGGTTCATGGGGCCTGTCAGTATACCAGGACTTTATGATCAGGGCTCTGCTTGAAGAACCTACTATTAACCCGGTTGATAATTATACCATTGCCAGGATATCAGACTTTGACCCAACTAATGGTCCTGCCACTGGAACGATGACTATAATTGCAAATACGATGGTACAGGGATATACTGATAATAGTTTTCAGTTTATTCCTAAAGCATGGTATGCTTATGCTATTCAAACGGAATATGCTGGTGGTGGTGCTTCACCCTGGGTTTATTCAAATATCCTTGGCATGGACATGGCTGAGATTGTTACATTTCAGATAGAAGATTGTAATGGAAACGGGCTTGAAAATACTGAAATTAATATGTATGGATTGGACTGGCCCTATGAGCAATTTGAATGTGTAACTGATATAAGCGGAACATGTGTGTTTGAGTGTACCTGGATTGGCTGGTATGAAGTTTGGGTTTATCGGTATGGATATATTGATGACGAATTCGATACATATATAGGTAATGATACAGTAATTGGAATAACTCTGGATCAGAAATTGTACCCACCCCGCAACCTCTGGGTCGATACGGTAACAGCTACTGCATACTGGGATGAGGCCATGATCACCGCGCTCTATGATAATTTTGATGATGTGGTTTTTTGGGTAAATGGTTGGCAAATGACAACTTATGGCACAGGATGGCTGCAAACGGATGATGGAGGCAGCATCGGCTTTTTTATTCCATCTATTGGATCTACTTATGTCTGTGTGAACGACAACCTGG
>JAIOSQ010000325.1 GCA_021107535.1 Bacteroidales bacterium
ATGATAAAAAGTGGTTTTGGGGTTGAGGTGCTATAATAATAAAAAGGGGTTGGGGTTGAGGTGCTATAATGATAAAAAGTGGTTTTGGGGTTGAGGTGCTATAATAATAAAAAGGGGTTGGGGTTGGGGTTGAGATGCTATAATGAAAAAAAGAGCTTTGGGTTAAGGTACCATAATGATAAAAAATGGCTTGGGTTGAGGTGCTATAATGATGAGAAGGGAAATAGAATAACATAAAATAATCTATCGGAATTCCTATTTTTGCATAAATTCCTGGAAATGAAATTAAAATTGACTTCCGATTTCAAGCCTACCGGCGATCAACCGGAAGCCATCAACCAACTTGTTGAGGGTATACTGCGTGGAGACCAGGCCCAGGTTTTACTGGGTGTAACAGGCTCAGGAAAAACATTTACCATTGCCAATGTGTTGAAGGAGGTGAACCGGCCGGCGCTGGTACTTAGCCATAATAAGACCCTTGCCGCACAGCTATATGGTGAGTTCAAGCAGTTTTTCCCGGATAATGCCGTTGAGTACTTTGTTTCCTACTATGATTATTATCAGCCGGAGGCATATATCCCCGTTACCAATACTTATATAGAAAAGGACCTGTCTATTAATGAGGAGATCGACAAACTGAGGCTCAGCGCTTCCTCAAGCCTTCTTTCAGGCAGGCGGGATATAATCGTCGTTTCATCTGTTTCATGCATATACGGGATAGGTAATCCGGATGACTTTACAAGAAATGTCACCAGGATTAAAACCGGAGAAAAAATCGGCAGAAATAAATTTCTATTCCAATTGGTGAACAGTCTGTACTCCAGAACAGAAAGTGATTTTAGCAGGGGGAAGTTTCGTGTTCGGGGTGATACGGTGGACATCTATCCCGCTTATGCCGATTTTGCATTCAGGATCATCTTTTTTGGCGATGAGGTTGAAAGTATTGAAACATTTGATCCTGTCAATAACAAAGGGATGGAAGTACTTGACAGCGCCAGCATATACCCGGCCAATGTTTTTGTTACTTCTCAGGATAAGATGAAAGATTCCCTGATTGAAATTCAGGATGACATGTTCCGTCAGGTAGCCTATTTTAAGGAGTCGGGTAAGAACATGGAGGCTAAAAGACTTGAAGACCGTGTTTCCTATGATATTGAGATGATGCGCGAGCTGGGATATTGTTCGGGAATTGAGAATTATTCTAGGTATTTTGATGGTAGGGAACCCGGATCCAGGCCATTTTGCCTTCTTGATTATTTCCCTGATGATTTTCTTATGATCATTGATGAGAGCCATGTAAGCATTCCTCAGATCAGGGCAATGTACGGGGGAGACAGATCCCGTAAGCAAACGCTGGTGGAATACGGTTTCAGGCTGCCTTCAGCAATGGATAACAGGCCATTAAAATTTAATGAGTTTGAGCGGGTCACAGGGCAAACGATCTACGTAAGTGCCACACCGGCAGATTATGAACTGCAGCGTGCCGAAGGAATAGTTGTTGAACAGCTTATCCGTCCCACGGGACTGCTGGATCCTGAAATTGAAGTCAGGCCAAGCACAAATCAGATTGATGACCTCATGGATCAGATCGATACAGTGATACAACAGAGAGACCGGGTGCTGGTAACGACCCTGACAAAACGCATGGCCGAAGAACTCACAAAATACCTTCTGAACCTCAATGTTAAATGCCGCTACATTCATTCTGAAGTTGACACGCTTGACAGGGTTGAAATATTGCGTGGACTGCGGCTGGGCGAATTTGATGTTCTGGTGGGTGTCAACCTGTTGCGTGAAGGACTTGATCTGCCGGAGGTAGCCCTTGTAGCCATCCTCGATGCCGATAAGGAAGGTTTCCTGCGTTCTGAAAGGTCGCTGACACAGACGGCCGGCAGGGCTGCCAGAAACCTTAAAAGCAAAGTGATCATGTATGCCGATAAGATCACCGATTCCATGCAAAAGACCATGGATGAGACAAGCAGGCGAAGAAACAAGCAACTGAAATATAATGAAGAACATAACATCACTCCCGCCACCATTCGGAAGTCGGTAGAATCTATCATGAGCCAGACTGCAGTGGCAGATGCCCTGCGGAAAGACAAAGGTGTGTATATTGAAAAGGGAAGTGCAGATATAGCCGCGGACCCTGTCATCAAGTATATGGATGAAAATCAGCTTGGAAAGGCCATCATCAGGACAAGAAAAGAGATTGAACGGGTTGTTAAAGACCTTGATTTTGTTGAAGCGGCAAGGTTAAGAGATGAAATGATTGCCTTGGGGGAATTACTGGAACAAATGAAAAACAAATAATCAGGAGAATGATCAGGCAGAAAGAACTTTACAAATTGATGTGGGATGCCATTCAGGCATCCCTTAAGGCAGGCGAAGCCATCCTCAGGGTCTATGAAACGGATTTTTCTGTCAGCAGCAAAGCCGACAGCAGCCCGCTTACCCGCGCTGATATGGACGCTCATTCCATTATCACTGATATCCTGAAAGATACAGAAATCCCGCTTTTGAGTGAAGAAGGCAAAGATATTGGATATCAAGAAAGAAAGGACTGGAAACTATTCTGGCTGGTTGATCCGCTGGATGGCACAAAAGAGTTTGTGAAAAGAAATGGCGAGTTTACAGTTAATATTGCCCTCATAGAGAATGGGTTTCCTCTTGGAGGTGTAATTTATGTTCCGGTCACCGATGAACTTTATCTGGGAATATGTGATAGCGGCGCCTGGAAATTCACTGGTGTTAAGCATCTTATTGATAAGCTAAGCAGCCTGGATAGCTTTCTTGCAAATGGCAGCAAACTCCCTGAAAGCCTTCCATTAGAGCACTACACTGTCGTATGCAGTCGCTCACATATGTCGACTGAAACTGAATCTTTCATAGCAGAACTAAAAGGGACACATGGGGAATTGGATTTTATTTCCAAAGGCAGCTCACTCAAACTCTGCATGGTAGCTCAGGGCAGAGCTGATATTTATCCCCGATTTGCTCCAACCATGGAATGGGACACAGGGGCGGGTCAGGCCATTGTGGAAGCAGCAGGTGGTACAGTGCTACAAGCCAATACTGGTGACAGGCTTAGGTACAATAAGGAAGACTTGCTGAATCCCTGGTTTATCGTTAAAAGCCAGGAAAACTGCAAATAAAAAAGCCCTTTGATCATTACGTTCAAAGGGCTTTTATTATATGAGAATATCTTTACTCGGCTTCTTCCACTTCTACCAGTTCAACATCAAAAACCAATGTCGAATATGGAGGAATGGAGCCGCTGTCACGCGTACCATATGCAATCTCAGACGGAATGATGAGTGTGGCTTTGCCGCCTTTATTCATCATGGCAACGGCTTCATCCCAACCTTTGATCACCTGGCCAACGCCAAGCCTGAAGCTGAAAGGTTCACCACGGTCCACTGAAGAATCGAAAACAGTGCCGTCAAGTAATTTTCCTGTATAATGTACATAAACAGTATTTCCAGGCATAGCTTGAGGGCCTGTGCCTTTTTCGGTTTCAATATAATATAAACCTGAAGCAGTAGGCTCAACAGTGATGTTATTTTCACGAAGATAAGCATCACGCTGTGCTTTTTCACTGTTTTTACGCTGATTCTCAACAGCCTGCTGCTCTGCCTGTTTTGCCTTCATTTCTTTATCATAGGCCTCTTTGGATCTCATACTAACGAGTTCAACATCATAAAGGATGGTTGAAAACGGAGGGATCATCTGTCCTCTTGCCTCGGCGCCATAAGCGATCTGGTGAGGAACAATGAGCCTGGCTTTACCGCCTTTCCTTAACATACCAACACCTTCTTCAAGGCCTTTGGTATCAAAATTCTGGCCATATTGATATTCAAAAGGCTCGCCGCGATCTTCAGTTGAGAAGACTCTGGTACCATCAAGCAAGCTTACTGTGAGGTTTACACTTACCATATCTTCAGCCTTGGGATGTGGTCCCCTGCCCTTCTTTTCCTCAATGAAGATAAGTCCTGATTCAAGAGGCTCCGTAGTGATATTGTTGGCTGTAATATATTCAGCATATGCAGCGTCAGCATCAACCATCATGTTTTCCAATGCCAGAGCTTCTTCCAGCTCTTTTTCTTCTTTGGTTTGAAAACTGTTAAGCTTCACCTCAAATGTAAGCACACTTCCCGGCTCAATGAATGGTGGCAGGGATGGAGCTCTTGCGATGACAAGGAAGAAAGAATCAGCACTCATCTTGAAAGAAGCACTGTCGCCAATACTCATCATCATGATGCCTTCAAAAAGGTCACCTTCAAAATAAGGAGAATCCAATGGGAATGTTAAGCCGTTGGGAATGTTCTTGCTGTCGAAAAGAACAGTGTCCTCAGTACCATAGTACATATCGACAGTGATAAAGTCACCAGCGTTTGGTTTTTCTTCATCATTCTGGGTGTAAAATTTGTATTCCAGCCCTGAGTCGGTTTTCTTGTACCCGTCACCACCACAGGCGGCAATAAGAAGAACGACCAGCATAAGGGCCGCATAGCTTTTCAAATGATTCATTGCAGTTGTTTTAATTAATTTAGTTATTTGATTTCCAGTAGTTTAACGTCATATATCAAGCTCGCTTTCCTGGGAATCAGATGATCGTCCCCTACCAATCCGAAAGCGAGGTGCGAAGGTATAATAAATTTTGCTTCGTCTCCAACATTCATTAATAAAATTCCCTCTTCCAATCCGCTGATCACCTCTCCCTTACCCACGAGGAATGACAGTAAACCATCTTTCTCTGAAGAATACACAATATCACCCGTAATCAGCCTGACTGAATATTCGATCACTGCAGTTTTCCATTTTTCAGCCGGCGGGCCGCTACCTTCCTCGTAAATCATATACTTCAACCCGGATCCTGTTTCCTTCATATTCCATTTGTATCTCCGTAAAAAATCATCAATGTGCTGGGCTTCCGTCTTTACCACATGACGGTTTGCTTCCATCAAAGATTCTTTGTAGTCATTGGGATTAACTTTCTCTTCCGGCTTTCTATTATGGTCACAATTCGTCAGAAAGAGTATGAAAGCCGTATATAACAATAGTTGAAATGCTTTTCTTTTCATAAAAAAGGTATTATTCCTCAGATTTGAGAAGTTCCTCTTTATAATCAGTCAAGAGATCTTCAAGCTTTTTAACAGTATTATCAAGCGTTTCGTATGAATCGCCCCCGGCAGCATTTTTATGTCCGCCACCCTGAAAATGCTTTTTAGCAATTTCATTTACCGAAAAATTTCCTTTTGAACGAAATGACAAACGGATCTTAGCTCTTCTCTCTGTAAGCAAAACAGCCATTGTAACTCCCTTGATGGAAAGGGCATAGTTTACAATTCCTTCTGTATCACCAACCTGGAAGTTGAATTTCTTCAATTCCTCCTTTGAAAGTGCGATGTAAGCAGTGGCAAACTCCCTGTGTACGACAAGCTTATCACTCAGAGAATAGCCAAGCAATCGCAGCCTGTCTTCAGAGAATGTATCATAGACCATACGGTGGATCCATTCGCCATCTATACCTGTTTCCAATAATTTTGCACAAACATAAAAAGTAGACGGGCGATTGCAGGCAAAACTGAAGGATCCGGTATCCGTCATGATACCCACATAAAGACTGCTGGCAATTTCCTTGCTAATTAATTGATTTCCACTGCTTTCAATAATTAAATTATAGATTAATTCAGCGGTTGAAGAGGTTTCTGTTGTGGAGATGATGTAGTCGAATTCTTCAATTTCCGGTTCAGGATGATGATCGATCATGATCCTGAATGCAGCTGATGCAGCAATAGGATCTTTCAGACTGCCTGACCTGTGTAATGCATTATAATCCAGGCAGAAGACAACATCAGCTTCAGAAAAGACTGATTTTGACCTTTCACGATCATCTTCAAAAACAATGATCTCCTCGTTGCCGGGTAGCCATGAAATAAATTCAGGATATTTATTTGGAACTATGAGACTTACATTTTTACCAGCTTCCTTAAAATAATGATAAAGGGCGAGTGAAGACCCAATGGCATCACCGTCCGGATTGGTATGCGTTGTGATCACAATTCCGGTCGCACGAGATAATAAAGTTGTAAGTTCAGATATATTATTTATTTTCAATTATAAGGATGTATTAAAATGTAAAAACGGCGCTAAATTAAGTGAATTTATGTTCGCTAAGTTAACGAAAAGCAGATATTGATTATTTTTGCGCAGCAAAATAAAAATAAAATTGATATGAGTGGAAATAAAACCCTGATAATGATCAAGCCTACAGCTGTGCGCAAAGGATTTATTGGCCCGATAATGGCAAAAATAAGCGAAGGTGGATTTAAAATCCAGGCAATGAAATACATGCAACTCACCCTGGAACAAGCCCAGGCTTTCTACGCAATACATAAAGACAGGCCATTTTATGGAGAACTTACTGAGTTTATGTCCTCCGGTCCTATCGTTGCAGCAATACTAGTGAATGATAATGCCGTTGAAGCATGGCGGAATTACATTGGTGCCACTAATCCTGCAGAAGCAGATGAAGGTACGATCAGAAAGCTTTACGGTACTTCCCTGGGTGAAAATGCCGTACACGGCTCCGATAGCGATGAAAATGCAGAAATAGAAAGTAATTTCTTCTTCTCAGCTACTGAGAGATTTTAAATTTGTTTATCCCGATAGCTATCGGGATTAGATATTCATGCTTAGGATTTAATACTTAGGATTTAATACTTAGGAGTTTAGCGCTTAGAATTTCTTTAATAAGCACTCATTGCCTTAGGAGTACCGAGGGGATTCTTTACTTTCCAGGTAAATATTCTTCAAAAGTCCCGTCAGGATAGAAAATTACTATCCTTGAGACTTGTTTTGAAGCAGTAGCGGGAATGCCTCTGCCGGTTTTTGGCTTAATAATGGGCTGATTTTCAAGAATATTCTCTTTTCCACCTTTTTCCTCACCCCTATCAGTTGAAAAGGTTTCAATATCATCCACTTTTTCTTTATCATCAGCTTCAGAGTTTATATTCATTTCACGGAGCATTTCACCCTTTCCTGTGAGCAGCCATACAGAATCTATCTCAGGATACTTATTCACTATCCTGGTGATAAAATCAAGGCTTGGTTTATTTCTTCCTGACATCACATGAGAAACACTCGATCGCTGAACACCGATCTCATCAGCAAAGTGAGAAGCACTCATTTTTTTTGTTTTTAGTATTCTCCCTATCCTGTCAATCATGGTTTACAAATTTAACATCGCACCCAGGTATAATTTACAAATGTACAAAATATATGAGTTACATGTGTAACTTATTATTTGATTACAATTGTAACCGGATACATTAAACATTAGCGTTTATGTATGGCAATGATTTATAGTGCAATATAAATGCTATGCAAACAATCTGCTTTCCAAGGGATTTATTTAACTTAAAGCTTTATATAAGCAATATAACTAACTGGTTATGTATTTACTAAGATAATTTATATCCGATTTTTAATTATTTTTTACAATTGTAAATATATTTAACGATATCATTTCGAAACAGTCTTAATGTAACATATTTGTAATGCGTTGATATTCTTAGCTATATGATGTATTGTTACGAATATGTTACATTTGTAAACTGATTGATTTCTTCTTAAAAAGTAGTGAAAAATGCGCTTGTTTATTCCCTGTAAAAGCTTACATCTGCCCCACCCTTCTTTGTACTCAGGGAGCTTTTTGCAAGTGCCACAAAAAGACAAAAAGTGAAACACTCACGACATAGCCATAGAAACAAGTGCACATTATATAATATCCAGGATGGTGATTTTTTGACCACGAAACTCAAAGGTGTCACCCACCTTTTTGCCTTCCATGGATTTGAAGAAAGGTACAAGCGGTGAAATAATATAGACCTCCATGCCATTGCATTCCTGTTTTCCCATACCGACAGAAACAAATATCTTCTGAGTGTCGGTAATAACGAGTGAACCGAAAGTTACTGTTTGATATGGTTTTTCTGGATCCAGCTTTTCAAGGATAGCTTTCTGTTCCAGTATTTTCAGCAATTGCTGGCCGAACATATCGCGTTTTCTTAATAATTGTGCCCGATAGGAATCGTAGCGGTCTTTTGGCTGACCATAGTCGTTGGCGCTCTGCTGCGCATCGTCCATCACTTTTCTAATGGATTCGGCCTTCTCCTCAATTCCTTTCATACAGGATTGTAAGAGGTCTTTTTTTAATTTTATACGATCCATAATATTTGTCATTGCTATAAAAATAAGCAATCGAAGGGCAAAATCAAAATTTTATTATGAAATTTGCTTAATTATTGTATCAATAATCATTTATAAGGCATTGCTAAAATAGATATGCTTCATTCTTATGACTGACCAACAGGAACCGATCGAACAGAAAAAACAAATCCTTGAAATGCTTACAGTTTCAAATGAATATTGCATGTTCATTGAAAAGGCATACGATTACAGTAAAGAAGAGATTCTTCAGTATATTCACAGGATGGCTCCTCTGCTATACCTGAAGGGCTCCCTGCTGCCTGAAATTAAAATTGAAAATCCGGAAGCCTACGAAAGATTTGTCACTGAAGAAGTTTGGGAAAATATCTTCAACGAACTCAGAAATAAATTTTCAAAGGATGATGAATTCTGGTTTATCGATGAGGTGACTTTTAATGGGGATGAAATCGCCAAAGGCAGTATGGCTGAACAGCTTACCGACATTTACCAGGATCTTAAGGACTTCGTATTTCTCTATAATAAAAATACTTCCGACGCCATATTGAATGCCGTTGCCGAATGCAGGCACTTATTTCATGTTAACTGGGGCTACAAAATCATTCGTATTCAGAAACAGGTGCATCATCTTTTGTATCAGGAATTTACAGAAGATGATTATGCTGATCTGTAATAAGTGATATCGTCACTGCCTCAAGGTATTTCCATAACATACAATTTAGAAATAATTTAGAATAGGATTCACTCATAATATGGATCATTATAGATATCTTTGCCTTCTTTATATTTAATCTAAATAAAAAAGTGGATGACCACTCTACGGGAATTGGAAATTGGTGAAAAAGGGATCATCACCAAGGTGAGGGGCCGGGGAGCATTCAGGAAGCGCATTATAGAGATGGGCTTCGTGAAAGGCAAAGAGGTTACAGTCATCCGTTCCGCTCCCCTGAAGGATCCGATCGACTATAAACTCATGGGCTACGAAGTCAGCCTCAGAAGAAGTGAAGCGGCGCTGATAGAAGTTGTTACAACGGATGAAGTGCAAGAAAGTATTGGCGAAAGAAAGTTTAATGGGGTAATCGATGCCAATCCGCTTGTAAAGATCGCTTCTGAGAAGGGAAGAGTGATCGACCTTGCATTGGTTGGGAATCCCAACAGCGGCAAGACAACCATCTTTAATTTTGCATCCAGGTCGAGACAACAAACCGGTAATTATGGTGGTGTTACCGTTGAATCCAAAGTGGCACATTTCAAACTTGATGGTTATACCTTCAATCTGACAGACCTGCCAGGAACCTACTCCGTTTCACAATATACACCTGAAGAATTGTTTGTCAGGCAGCATATTCGGGAAAAGATGCCTGATATCGTGGTCAATGTAATCGATGCCTCTAACCTGGAACGTAATCTTTACCTGACAACCCAGCTGATCGATATGGATATCAGGGTTATTGTAGCGCTTAATATGCATGATGAACTTATTAATAGGGGCGATAAGTTCGATTACCAATCCCTGGGAAAGATGATTGGTATACCCTTTATTCCTACCGTTGGCACTAAAAAGAAGGGAATCAGGGAATTATTTAAAAAAGTAATCGATGTATATGAGGATAAAGACCCGGATGTTCGCCATATTCACATCAATTACGGCCAGGATATTGAGCAGGCGATCGATAAGCTTCAATCTATCATCAGGGAAGATAAAAGCATTACTGATCCTGCTGCCCCCCGATATTTTGCACTGAAATTACTGGAAAAGGATGAAACTGTTTCGGATGTTCTGGCCGGTAAGACGAACTATGAGCAAATTAGAACTGAGGCAGACAAGGAAATCAAAAAGCTGGAATTTCTGCACAGGGAAGATACAGAAACCCTGATCACAGATGCCCGCTACGGATTTATTGGCGGTGCTTTAAAGGAAACCTTCATTCCCGGAAAAAAGGAAAAAGGGAAAAGATCACGTTTTCTCGATAAATACGTTACAAGCCGGTATCTGAGTTATCCTATTTTTTTCCTGCTCATGTGGGTAATGTTTGAAGCTACTTTTCTTGTCGGCTCCTACCCTATGGAATGGATTGCTCAGCTTGTTGACATCACAGGAAGCCGGATCCATCAAATCATGCCGGAAGGTATGATCCGTGACCTGTTGGTAAACGGTATCGTTGGTGGTGTTGGAGGGGTGATCATATTCCTTCCTAACATCCTCATATTATTTCTCTTCATTTCATTGATGGAAGATACAGGATATATGGCCAGGGTCGCCTTTATCGTTGACCGCATCATGCACAAGGTTGGATTGCATGGCAGGGCTTTTATCCCCCTGCTGATGGGATTCGGGTGCAATGTTCCGGCAGTGATGGCTACACGAACCATAGAAAGCAGGAGCGACCGCATGGTGACCATGCTGATCACACCGCTGATGTCCTGCAGTGCAAGATATCCTGTGTATGTATTACTTATCAGCGCTTTCTTCACCAAATACCACGGCACAATACTGTTTGCCATCTACCTCTTCGGGATCATTCTTGCAGCAATAGTTGCAATATTATTGAAAAAGACTCTCTTCCGCGCACAGGAAATGCCATTCGTAATGGAACTCCCGCCATACCGGGTTCCAACTATAAAGAATATTCTCAGACATACCTGGTATAAAGGGGCCCAATATCTTAAAAAGATGGGCGGTATTATTCTTCTGGCTTCCCTGATCATCTGGTTGTTAGGGTATTTCCCCAGGAATGAATCCCTCCTGAGCAGCTATGATGAACAAACTGAAAAAGCCATTGAAAATTACAAAATACAGATACTGCAAAACAGGGAAAATCCGGAAGTCATTCAAATGCTTGGCCAGGAAAATGACCTGAGGCTCTCAGAAATTCAAAGAAGAAAAGAAAGCCACAGGCAGGAACTTAGTTTTATCGGTAGAATTGGACACTTCATTGAACCAGTTATGAGACCCCTGGGCTTTGACTGGAAAATGAGCATCTGCCTGATCGCAGGCGGTGCTGCCAAAGAGATTGTTGTTAGCACCATGGGAGTGTTATATGCAACAGGAGAGTCAGAAAATAATACCGGGCTGATATCAAAAATCAGGAAACAGACATATAATGAAGGGCCCAGAAGCGGGGAAAAGGTATTTACGCCCCTTGTTGCATTCTCGTTTATGATTTTCGTATTGATCTACTTTCCGTGTGTAGCAGTGCTTGCAGCGGTGAAAAAAGAATCAGGAGCGTGGAAATGGGCATTGTTTGTTGCTGTTTATACAACAGGACTTGCATGGGTCATGTCATTTCTGGTATATCAGGTGGGTGGTTTGTTCTAGCAGGCATTTGCTGTTTGGCATTGGGCATCTGAAACTTCTTCTATCGCCTTCTCATTGTCCATTCGGCATTGTCCATTTAAAAATATACAACACAGATATGAAAAAACAACTATTCATTATAATAACTATCTTTTTAACCCATATTGTTTATGGACAATCATCCGGGAGTTTGAGCGACCAACTTTGGGATCAGGTTCAAAATTGCTACTCAATGATTGAAGATGTAGACGAAGATGGAACACTTGATTTTGATGAAATAATTAATGATTCAAAAAATGGATATTTAAAAGTTGCAGTAAGCTGGCCAACATGTGGTTGTAATTGTATAGAGACTGTAGGGGCATATAAAGGAAGTGATGGTAATTATACAATACTTAAAAAAGAAGAGTGGGGTTGTTCCTGGGTAGACAGAATATCATCTAACAGAAAATTGTTATCCATCTTTCCTGAGAATTTTGGAATAAACACTTTTATACCAGATAGGAATATTAGAATTGAGGGAAATTATGCATTGTTTTACCTGGATATAGAAATACCAAGAATAGGAACTGATACGAAAGTGACAATTAAAACAATCCCATTCGGAATGGTGATGGAAAATAACGATATTTTATGTTTTGGGATTTTTCAAAAGGAAAGTTTTTCTAATTGTAATCATGCTTTTTATAAAATTGGTAGTATTGCAAGAAAAATTCAAAATGAACAGACTTTAGACTTTATTATTAACGATCAATTTGAAAAGATTTCAACACATGATATGGATATTATTAAGAAAACCATTGGTGATAATTATAGCGATTTTAAATCATTAAGCGAATTAAGAATGTGTTTAAAAGAACTTAAACAAACACATGATTTGTATTCACTGATTGAGCATGAAACATTACTTCTTGGATGGAATAAGGAAAAGTCAAGATTTTATATTAAGGAAAAAGGCAATCACCCAAAATCTATGACTTTCATGGAATTTTTAATAGAAAATAGATATTGGTCTGTAGGCTGTTAGAAATAACGCATGCCAGCAATTAAGTTCGGCACATAACAATATATAAAAAATAGACGGTAAAACACTAAATTTATGTTTTATGTTATTTTTTATTGTTTGTTTTTTACATTTTAGCAGGAAAAAAATCGGCCATAAGCAATCATGAATTGCAATACAAGGTATAACCACCACTTATGGCCCATTTCCACACCGGGGAATAGCAACGTGCTATAACCGAAGCCTGAATGTAATGCAAAATGGCCTTTCAAAAACTACAATATGTTTCCATATATTGAAACTTTTATGTAACTTTGCATGAATTAAAGAGATATGAAGGTAAAATTTGACGTATTATTTCTTGAACAAGCAATTGATTTTGTTGAGAGACTAGATGCTAAGAGTAGAAATAAAATTTACTATAATATCGACAAAGCGAAATTGCTAAATGACCCAAAACTGTTTAAAAAATTAGAAGGAGAGATTTGGGAATTTAGAACTAAATATAATGGAATTCAATATCGACTATTTGCTTTTTGGGATAAAACAGAAGAAACTGACACATTGGTAATTTCGACTCACGGAATTATAAAAAAAATAAGTAAAATCCCAAAATCTGAAATTGAAAAAGCAAATAAGATAAGACTTGAATACTTTAATTTCAAAAATATAAAATAATGAAAGCAAAGGAAAAATTTAAAATGGTGACCTTGGATCAGTTAAAGGACAAGCATATTGGAGAAATAGGAACCTCTGAAAGAGACGAATATGAATTTGACCTTAAAGTGGAAATACTAGGTCAAATGATTAAAAGCACAAGAAAAGAAAGGCATTTAACCCAAGAACAACTCGGAGATTTAATTGGGGTTCAAAAATCACAGATTTCAAAACTGGAACGAAATACAAAAAACGTGACGATAGAAACGATTTTGAAAGTATTTCGTGCATTAAAAACAAATATCAAGTTCAGTATTGAAATGACTGATGATAATTTTGAGATAGCATAAACACTACAGCTAATAAGCAAGGCTCATAAGATATGTCGTAATTAGTTACAAACATGAACATTAAGTGCTATAATTAAATATAATTGTAAACAGGAAAATACCTTAAAAAATGCGGCACACACTATGGCAATAACCTTAATAAGCATTTTAAGTCTAACCTAAAAAAACATTTTCTACCATGAAAAAATCAATTAGCCTACAAATCACTCTTGCGCTGATTGCTGTTTTATTTACATTCACAGCTCCCGTCAGGGCACAGGAAGAGCAAGACAAAGAAATCGAAAAAGCAGTCCCTGTTTTTGAAGAAGGCGAAGCTCAGATCGTACCCGCTTTTGAGGATTCCGACAAATGGATCCGCCACGACCTATGGGTTGAAACAGAATTTGATACCGATGGTGACGGCAAACCCGACCGCATGCATGTGGCCGTTACCAGGCCGGAACAAACCGATACAGAAGGCCTGAAGCTTCCGGTGGTATACATCTCAAGCCCCTACTTTGCCGGTGTTGCATCCGGGTCATATGAATATTTCTGGAATGTAAGGCATGAGTTGAATGCGATCCCACCTGAGCGTGTACATCCACCTGAGATCAAACGCCGTGGGGAGCGCCCCATCATTTCAAACTCTCATATAAATACATGGGTGCCACGCGGCTATATTGTCGTTCATTCATCCTCCCCTGGAACAGGTCTTTCAGATGGTTCCCCCACTGTGGGTGGTGATAATGAGTCCCTGGCCCCAAAAGCTGTCATCGACTGGCTCTGTGGCCGGGCAAAAGGCTATACCGAGCGTGAAGGTGATGAAGAAGTTGAAGCTTTTTGGTCGACAGGAAAAGTAGGGATGACAGGCACTTCATACAATGGCACCATCCCGGTTGCAGCAGCAACCACCGGGGTTGAAGGACTGGAGGCCATTATCCCCATTGCACCGCTTACATCTTATTATCACTACTACCGTTCGAACGG
>JAIOSQ010000322.1 GCA_021107535.1 Bacteroidales bacterium
AAACAGTAAATGATGAATCTGATTCATCATGAAATGGGCATTTCCCTTTATAACTTTTGCCCGATTTTTTAAGGTCAACATGTTGACCGATGATTTCTACGGCATTAATAGCTGAGAAAACATTGTCGATGGTTATTTGCGATATCATGTATTAAAAAGGTTCTCAATTGATTCAATTTTATTAAGAGTAAAAAATGTTCCGGTTGCCCGGAACATTTCGAGATAGCGTTTCTCTGGAGTAATTTACATAGGCAATGGATTTAATGGTTAATAATTAGTAATTCTACGGTTGGTTAAAATGTCGGAACAAAGGAAGATTAGTGGAAGGAGAAAAAAAAGGACAGCACGATATCGCTCGCTTCTAGAATAATACAGATGTGAGTTTCAATGTTTTATCTGTTTCTGGAGAAAAAACTTCCATCCAATAGGTAATTACGTCGTACTAAGAAAAGTCTTGAAATGGAAAAGTATTAGTAGATTTGAACTATAGCAAACAAGGGAATTGAAATATATAAAAGTGATGATGGCAGACGCATTGCTAATATATGCGGGACAAATTAACTAAATGAGAATGCAACTTGTGCAAGAACTGCACAAGTTCGTAAATTGTCATTTGTATCTTATTAATACTTTTATTTGTGATTAATTTGATGTAAACGACAAGATTAATTGGGGTAACAATTGGCTAAGAATGAATTAATTGAACACTTAAAAACAGAAAAACAGGTGCGGCATATGGTCACCAAAATGAGTATAAATTCCAGAAAACGTGTTTTCTAATTAACACTTAATCAATTAGATAGAGATTTGAAATATAGCGGAACGAATCCCTCTTTCTCCGCAAAGCTATTGCAAAATCCCGCCAACGGTGGGATTTTTTATTTTAAGATTGGACTAGCAGAGCTTGCTTTGACTTGTACAATCTTAAAATAAAAAGTATCCTGAAAGGATTTTGCAATAGCTTTGAACCTCCCCCCGGAATGGGATCACGAATGCAATGAGTAATCCCAGGAAGTTTTGAGTTTTAAGTTTTAAATTTTGAGTTGATTGCAGATTGCAGATTGCAGATTGCAAAAGTTTAAGGAAAAAGGAGATTGCTGATTTTGCTCGTTACAAACGCGCGCCTGCTAAATAGACGATATAGAAGAAGTTAAAGTGAAAAGGTGAATTTTCAAGCTAACTCCATCAACCTAACACCCAACACCCAACACCTTTATCTTCTACTTACTGTCGCCAAGTATCAAAGGCATACCATCACTATTGCCAATGATCACTATTTTGGTATTGGGCGATTTGGCTAATTCCAGGGTAGCACTAATGCCTTTCTCGCGCAATATCTTATCTGTTAAGCTGGCACTTAAAATTCTATTAGCCTTGGCTTTTCCCTCTGCATCAATGCGTTGGCGTTCAGCTTCTTTTTGTGCTTTTTCGAGTTTAAATTCATACTCAAGCGATTCCTGCTCTTGCTTCAGCTTGCTTTCGATGGCCGACTTAATGGTTGGAGGCAAAATAATGGAACGAATCAGTATTTGCGTCAAATCCACATATTTATCATCGAGAATATTTTTGGCTTCTTCAAAAATCTCAATCTGTATCACGTCCCGTTTAGTAGAATAGATTTGCTCGGGTGTATAACGCCCGATCACACTTCTGGCCGATGCCCTGAGTGCCGGAATAACAATACGTCGCTGGAGTGCAATAAACCCAATTTTGCATATTCAGGTTTATACCAGGCAGAAACATCTACACTAATTTCCAACCCGTTTGAGGACAATACATTCATGTCTTCTGCTGTCTCTTGCTGGCGGGTTTCGTAAATAATCATTTTGTTTAAAGGAGATATAAAATGAAAGCCTTCATTAAATGTCTGGGTGGTGTCAATACCACCACCTAACAGGCGGAAGATTACTCCGGCATGACCTGCATCTATAGTTACCGTCATTCTGGAAAAGAAAACAATGACGAATATTACCCCAATAAAAATTAATCCGATCGGGAGAATTTTTCTAATATTAATTTCTTGTTGTGCCATAATTTATAGGTTTTAGTTAAAGCAAAGGTAAGGTATTTATGTTAAGTTGCTGGTTTCTGGTTTCTGGATACTGGATACTGGATACTGGATGCTAGATACTGGATGCTAGATACTGGATGCTGGATGCTGGATACTGGATACTGGATACTGCTGGATACTGGATACTGGTTGCTGTCTTCTGGCTTCTGACTACTGACTTCTGTCTTCTGACTTCTGACTTCTGGCTTCTGGCTTCTGGCTTCTGTCTTCTGACTACTGACTTCTGTCTTCTGTCTTCTGGTTCTTAAAAGCACCAACGATCCGGAAGCATTGAATTGGAATTTGGTATTTGAGTTTTAGTATTAAATTTTAAGCCTATTTTTACGTACCAATTAAGTCTTACTATGATAAAATATCCTAATCCGATCAAACCTGAGAAACTCGATCTCGTCATGCGCGACCATGACCACGTGATCTATTATGCAGAGAAACCACTTTTAAGTCCCGGAGGAAATGAGATCGCTGATCCGGATATTCGTTTATTAAAGCATATCCTCGTAAAATTAACCATTTACGGAAAGATCGATCCCTACAGTGTGAACAGCTTTGCGATCTTCTGTTTTCAAAAGGATCATATTGCGCAGGATGATGACCCGCTTGACAGGATTTTCGATAAGATCTTCATGAATGACCCCCTCGTCATGCTGAAGACGAAATCCGGGGCGAAGCAGTCTTTACTGGATACCGATAAAGCATTAACATATCTTGAAGATCATCCTGCGGTTTTAAACCTGCTTTTCTGGGGGATGCCGGAGCTTGGGCGCCGCCTGACAGCCTTTCTTGATGAGATCAGTGAAGGTAGCTTCGGCGATACGCCTGCAGTGGATGAAATGCTTTCTCTGATCAAAGAAGCCTATGAAGGCCTCATGGCCTCACAAAAGGCCGCTGTAAATATGCTGAGTTGTGTGCACAGGTCTGGCATAATGCTTCCGCTCATGCTGGTATTACGGAAGATCACCCCATCAGAATATGCCAATGCCATACTCACCATCAACCTGAACTATGAGCTGGGAAACCGCCCTTATCCTCCCTGTGAGGTCTTCGAAGAAAAGGCTGCATTTACTAAGATTGACCGTGACCGGATATGCGATGCTTACCAGCTGTTCCACGAACAGGCCATCAAAGCCATGGAACATCTGTCTTTCTTTACGGGTGATGCTCCTGAACAGGAACAAGGGATCAGGGATCTCATCAGGGCAGGGGAGAGCTATAACCTGGAATTCAAGACTTCATTTCGTTGGGACATCTGCCAGGAAAAGAAAAACCCGGCCATTGAACATGCCAGCCTGAAAACCATCTCAGCTTTCCTGAACTCAAGCGGAGGCCAACTGCTGATCGGCGTGGAAGACGATGGCAGGGTAGAGGGCATTGAAATTGATAAATTTGAGAATGAGGATAAGTTCCTGTTGCACTTCTGGAATATGATCAAATCATCAATGGGACAAGAGCTTACGCCTTACATCAGGACTGAGTTTGAAAAGATTGACGGTGGAACCGTCTGCCATGTAAAGTGCCTGCGCAGTCCGATGCCTGTATTTCTCAAACAAAAGGGCTTTGATGAAGAATTTTATATCCGTGTAGGGCCAAGTTCAGCCAGCCTGGAAATACGTGAAGCCCTGAAATACATAGCTGAGAGATTTGCATAAACTTCTTCAATCTTCTATCCCCTTCTTCTATCTCCAATCTCCTTCTGCAATCTGCAATCTTTTCACCTCACCCCCTGTCCCCCTCTCCTAAAGGAGAAGGGGGAATGTATGATTTTCGATAATCAATATTTCAACTTCCTTATTCTTATTTTTATTCTTATTCCTTGTTCGTGATTCCTTATTCCTCTGTTCTTTTACCCACCGCCTCCTCTTTTTATAGCCTTTCGCTAGCAATTAATCCTTATTTTTTTGTTAATTAATTATAATTATTATTTATACCAGATAAAAAGGAATAATTTTGCAGCCTGATCATCAGAAATCAAGCCAAACGAAAAGACAATGAGCTACATAGAATTTGATAAGAAGCAGTTGATAAACCTGGGGTATTCCCTCAAGAGAGAGTTGATCCGCTCTAATAGGGCAGGAGCTTATGCCAGCCGGACCATCATAGGCTGCAATACCAGGAAATATCATGGCTTGCTGATCACTCCCCAACCGGGTATTGACAACGAGAACCATCTTCTTTTGTCTAACCTCGATGAAACCGTCATTCAGCGTGATGCCCAGTTCAACCTGGGTATTCACAAATATGCCGGTAGTGTTTACAATCCGGGAGGGCATAAATACATTCGCGACTTCAATACGGAACCCATACCAAATACAGTTTACCGTGTAGGTGGTGTTGTACTTCGCAAGGAGATGATATTTGCCGAATCCCATGACAGGGTCTTTATCAGGTATACCCTGGAAGAGGCAAATTCGCCCACCAGGCTCAGGCTTACTCCATTCCTGGCATTCAGGAATGTGCACAGGCTTTCCAAAGCCAATTTTGATGTCAATGATAAGTTTAAAAAAGTACCCAATGGCACGATGATGCGCCTGTACAATGGATATACTCCCCTGTTTATGCAGTTCTCCAAAGAACCTGAATATACACATGTCCCTGATTGGTATTACAACATTGAATACCAGGAAGAGATGGATCGCGGCTATGATTACCAGGAAGACCTGTTTGTGCCGGGCTTTTTTGAGGTGGATATAAAAAAGGGAGAAAGTATTGTATTTTGTGCAGCTACCTCCGAAGTGAATCCTTCTTCTATAAAACGTTCGTTTGCTGCTGAAGTAAATAAGCGGACCCCGCGCGACAATTTTGAGAATTGCCTCAAAAATTCCGCCCAGCAGTTTATTATTAAAAAGGGTGGGAAAACCTGGGTCATTGCAGGCTTTCCATGGTTTGGAAGATGGGGAAGGGATACATTTATTGCCCTGCCGGGATTAACACTTGCCAATGATGACCCCAAAACCTGCAAAGCAGTTCTGGATTCGATGCTTGCCGACCTGAAAGGGCCACTTTTCCCGAATATAGGGGAGGGGAGTGACTCTGCTTACAATTCGGTGGATGCACCATTATGGTTTTTTTGGGCTTTGCAGCAATATACTGAATACACAGGTGAAAAAGATGCTGCCTGGAAAACATACGGGCGAAAGATGAAAATGATCCTTGACGGCTACAGGAAAGGAACTGACTTTAATATTCACATGCAGGATGACGGCCTGATCTGGGCCGGCGAAGCGGGCCATGCCCTGACGTGGATGGATGCCGTTGTGGATGGAAAAGCTGTTACACCCCGGATTGGACTGGCTGTAGAGATCAATGCCCTGTGGTATAATGCTATCATGTTCAGCCTGGAACTGGCAGCTTCCGCTGGTGACGAAAAGTTTATCGCTGAATGGGAAGCTGTGGCCGACAAAATTCCTTCTGCCTTTAAAGAGGTTTTCTGGCAGGAAAACAAAGGATATCTTGCCGATTATGTAAACGGAGATTCAAAAGACTGGTCTGTAAGGCCAAACCAGATCATAGCCGCTTCCCTGCCTTACCAGCTTGTGGATGAGGGCATACGGATGTCGATTGTAAATATAGTCAGGCAAGAGCTCTTAACCCCCAGGGGATTGAGAACGCTTTCTCCCAAAAATATTCACTATAAAGGTATTTATTTCGGCAGCCAGCCGGAACGCGACAGGGCATATCACCAGGGAACAGTATGGCCCTGGCTGTTCGGACATTTTGCTGAAGCCTACCTGAGGATCTATGGGAGAGAAGGGGTGGAGTATATCAGAAATTTATACAAAGGCTTTGAAGAAGTAATGTCAGAAGCAGGTATTGGTTCCATATCAGAAGTATATGACGGTGATCCGCCACATCTTCCGGGAGGAACAATATCGCAGGCCTGGAGTGTGTCGGAACTGTTGCGGACAAATAAATTGCTGGAAAAGTATGACAAGAATGACAGTAAATAATTAATATACCAGACTGCCAATGAAAGTTTTAATGTTTGGGTGGGAATTCCCTCCACATATCTCAGGAGGACTTGGTACAGCTTGCTTTGGCCTTACCAAAGGCCTTATGAAGCATGATGTGGAAGTGCTTTTTGTGGTGCCAAAAGCTTATGGCGATGAAAACCAGGAGGCTGTCAGGCTCATCAATGCCAGCGATATCAGTATTGATTTCAAGGACTCCATATATGAGGAATACTGGCGCCGCATCACCTATATGGAAATAGGATCCAACCTTATCCCATATGTGGGCCCCGAAGAATTTAAAAGGATAATTGAGGCCAGTGAACTGGAGTCGTTATCCAGTGAGGATAGCATATTATCAAAAAACTTTGAATTTTCAGGAAAGTACGGTACCGACCTGATGGATGAAGTGAAACGCTATGCACTTGTTGCTTCAGCTGTTGCAGCTACCAACGATTTCGATGTGATCCATGCCCACGACTGGCTGACATATTCTGCAGGAATTGCAGCCAAGAGTGTGAGTGGGAAACCGCTGGTGGTGCATATGCATGCCACTGAATTCGATCGCTCGGGAGAGAATGTAAACCAGAATGTTTATGACATTGAAAGGCACGGCATGGAAGAAGCCGACAGGGTGATGGCTGTTAGCAACCTCACCCGGAATATTGTTATTGAAAAATACGGCATCAACCCGGATAAGGTTTTTACTGTATACAATGCAGTAGAGCCAAGTGAGAAGCCAAATCTGCAATACCAACGTGGTGTCAGGGAAAAGGTAGTGACATTTCTCGGAAGGGTCACTTTTCAGAAAGGCCCTGATTATTTTGTTGAAGCAGCGAGAAAAGTCCTGGACAAGGATCCCAATATCCGCTTCGTTATGGCCGGCAGCGGAGACATGCTCAACAAGACCATAAAACGTGTTGCCGAATTAAAAATGGGTGACCGTTTCCACTTTGCAGGCTTTCTGAAGGGAGATGATGTTGACAGGATGTTCGGTCTCAGTGATGTGTTTGTGATGCCATCAGTATCAGAACCATTTGGCATTGTTCCCCTCGAAGCTATGCGCTCAAATGTTCCGGTGGTGATCTCCAAACAATCGGGGGTTGCGGAAATACTGGTGCATGCCCTCAAAGTGGATTTCTGGGATGTTGATGCGCTGGCAGATTCCATATACGGGCTTCTGCATTACGAAGGCCTTTCGAAAATGTTCAAACAGTATGGCAAAGAAGAAGTTGATAATCTGAAGTGGGAGAATGCAGCCATCAAAGTTAAAGAAGTATATCAGAGTGTTTTATAAGATTAAACCGGCAAACAAAAATATATGAAGTCAATTTGCTTTTATTTTCAGGTACATCAGCCATACAGGCTGAGAACCTATCGCTTTTTCGATATTGGTACCAACCATCATTATTATGATGAACAGCAAAACCGATTTATCATGCGCAGGGTTGCTGATAAGTGCTATTTGCCCATGAACCAGTTGCTGCTGGATATGATCAATGAATACGGCTCAGCTTTTAAAGTGAGTTTTTCTATTTCAGGTACTGCCCTTGATCAGTTTCAGGCTTACGCTCCGGATGTGCTCGATAGCTTTCGGGCATTGGCCGATACCGGTAATGTGGAGTTTCTTGCAGAAACATATGCGCATGCACTGCCATCACTGAAAAGCAAGGAAGAATTCACAGAGCAGGTGGGTATTCACAGGAAAAAGATTGAAGAACTGTTCGGGCAAACGCCTGTAACTTTCAGAAATACCGAGCTGATCTATTCTGATGAAATTGGAGAAATGGTAGCGGAGATGGGCTTCAATCTGATGCTTACAGAAGGTGCCAAACATGTTCTTGGCTGGAAAAGCCCGAACTACATGTATACCAATGCCATTAATCCGAAACTTAAACTCTTGCTGAAAAATTTCAGGCTGAGTGATGATATCGCATTTCGCTTTTCGGAGCAGAGCTGGGGAGAGTGGCCGATGACTACTGAAAAATTCGTCGGTTGGCTGAATGAGATAGATCCACGCGAGGAGGTCGTTAATCTCTTCATGGATTACGAAACCTTTGGTGAACACCAATGGCCTGAAACAGGCATCTTTGAATTTATGAGAGCCCTGCCGGCCAGGGTGTTTTCCCATTCGGACTTTACATTTAATACTCCTTCCGAACTTGGAGAGAAACTGCAACCGGTATCTGCCATACATGTACCCTATCCCATTTCCTGGGCTGATGAAGAAAGGGATTTGACGGCCTGGCTTGGTAATGAGCTGCAGGATGAGGCTTTTGATAAGCTGTATTCTATTCGGGAAAAAGTGAAAAAATGCCAGGATCCGGAAATATTACGCGATTGGAGATACCTTCAAACCAGCGACCATTTCTATTATATGTGTACCAAATGGTTCTCCGATGGCGATGTTCATAAGTATTTCAACCCTTACGGAACACCTTATGAAGCATTCATTAATTATATGAATATACTTTCCGACTTCATGATCAGGGTTGAGCAGGATAAATCATCGAAAGATTAATTATGGATTTGAAAGTCGAAGGACATTTATTTGTTGTCACCGGGGCAAGTTCCGGCCTGGGCCATGCTGTTGCCAGAACACTGCTGGAAAATGATGCCTTTGTGATCGCTGTGGCAAGAGGAGAAGATAAGCTTCAGGAACTCATGGCTGAATACCCTGATAAAACAGAAGTTGTCTGCGGTGATATCCGTCATACTCAAACCATAGACGAGATCCTTCAAAAACTCAATAATCGTAAGCTTTCAGGGGTATTCGTGAATGCAGGAGGCCCACCGGCAAGTTCTTTTATGGAGAGCAGCATGGAGGACTGGGATGAAGCCTATAACTTATTGCTGAGATGGAAGGTTTTACTGATAAAAAAGCTTATTCCTGTCTTTAAAAAACAGGCATACGGCAGAATCCTTTTCAGTGAAAGCTCAACAGTAAAGCAACCCATTGAAAACCTGGTGCTGAGTAATTCAATAAGAATGGCTGTTGCCGGAATGGCAAAAACCCTTTCATTTGAAGTGGCAGGCGATGGCATCACCGTTAACCTGATGGCTCCCGGTTATCATGAAACTTCTGCCATCGACAGGCTATTTAAAAAGAAGAGTGAGCTGGAAGGAATCACTTTCGAACAGGCCAGGGAACAAACAGTTGTCCAGATCCCGGCAGGCAGCATAGGCAATCCGGATGATTTTGCATCCCTTGCCGCATGGCTTCTTTCTCCATTGTCCGGATTTGTGACCGGACAGGTTTTCTCTGTTGATGGAGGCGCAACCCGCTATTCCCTGGGATGATCAAACAAAAATTTTAATTATGAATAAGGCTGTTAAGTCTGCGCAGCCCCTTGTTGATAATTTATCGCAGGCAAAGAATAAAATAAATATATTTTTGCAGGAATTTTAAAAGCAAAAAATGAACGACCAGATCATAAAACCTGATTATATTTTTGAAACCAGCTGGGAAATCTGCAATAAAGTTGGTGGCATATACACCGTCCTGTCAACCAAGGCCAGGACCATAGTGGAGGAGTACCACGATAAATATATCCTTATCGGCCCCGACGTATGGATGGAAACACGTGAGCATCCTGATTTTATTGAAGATCAGAATATATTCGCTTCATGGCGCGAAAAGGCGGCAGCTGAGGGATTGAACATCAGAACAGGGAGATGGAACGTAAGTGGCCGCCCGATTGTCATCCTTGTTGACTTTACACCCTTGTTCAGCGAGAAAGATCAGATATTCTTCGATCTCTGGGAGCAGTTTAAACTGGATTCCCTGTCCGGACAATGGGATTATATAGAACCGGCAATGTTTGGTTATGCCGCTGCCAAGGTAATTGAAAGCTTTTATGAGTTCAATCTTTCCGCATCAGACAGGATCGTCGCACAATTTCATGAGTGGATGACCGGTACCGGAGTATTGTACCTCAAAGAAAATGTCCCACAGGTTGGAACCGTATTTACAACCCATGCTACTGCACTGGGAAGGTCTGTTGCCGGTAACGGGCTTCCACTTTACGGTAAGCTGGAAAGCTATGACCCTGTGCAGACGGCAAAAAACTTTGGTGTTACAGCTAAGCAATCACTCGAAAGCATCTCGGCCAATGAAGCCGACAGCTTCACAACTGTGAGTGAGATCACGGCCCATGAGTGCAGGCATTTTCTTGACAAGGACCCGGATGTAATTACAGTGAACGGCTTTGAAGATACCTTTGTGCCAGGGGAAAATGAATTTCAGCAAAAAAGAGCAAATGCCAGGAAAAAAATTATTGAGGTCGCTGAAGCAGTGTGCGGGCTGGAGCTGCCTGAAGATAGTCTGCTTGTTATCAATAGTGGGCGTTACGAGTTTAAGAACAAAGGGATAGATCTGTTCATTGACGGACTGGCGGACTTGAATAAGGATCAAAATCTTCCGCGGAAAGTCATAGCATTTATTACGATTCCTGCCAATCAGGCTGGGCCCAGGCAGGATGTTGTCGAACGGATGAGAGATCATACATATGGCCAGGTTGAGCAGCCCTGGCTTTCCCATTATCTTTTCGATCAGGATGAAGACCCTTCTGTACAGCGTTTTGTTGAAAAAGGCTTGAACAATACTGCCGGGAGCAATGTGTTTGTTATTTTTGTCCCGGCATATCTTGATGGCAGGGATGGCATCTTTAATATGCCATATTATGATACCCTGATCGGTTTCGATCTTTCAGTCTTTCCTTCTTATTATGAGCCCTGGGGCTATACTCCTCTTGAGAGCATTGCGTTCAGTATTCCCACCTTGACAACTTCCCTGGCAGGTTTTGGGGCATGGGTAAATGCCGGATTTCAGGTGCAGCATGATGGTGTGATCGTCTCTGAAAGGAAGGATGATAACGATAAGGAGGTTGTGAAGGATATACATGATGTTCTGCTTCGCTTCCTGAAAATGAATAAAGAAGAATACAAGGCATCTGGCCGTGAGGCCTGGAATATTTCCAGAAATGCTTTATGGAGTTCATTTATTGAGAATTACAGGCGAGTCTGGTCCATTGCACTGGAAAAAGTCGGATACCGCTCAGAATTGTTCCGTGGAAAACAACAGCAGTTCAGGTTGAGGGAATATATTCCGGCTACAGAGACAGATAATTCCCCTATATGGGGCAAAGTGCTCGTGAAAGCAGAGATTCCGCCTAAGCTTAAGGGCCTGTATGAGTTGTCGAGAAATCTTTGGTGGACATGGAATTGCGAAGCAGAGGAACTATTCAGCAATGTTGATCCTGATCAGTGGGAGCAATGCGCCCATAATCCAGTCGCTCTTCTTGAGATGGTATCATTGGAACGATACAGGGAATTGGAAAAGGATATGGATTTTACAGCATTGCTTAAAATTGTTCTGAAGAAATTCCATGCGTATATGGGTGAGAAATCCGGAAACGGAAAAGCCCTGATTTCCTATTTCAGTATGGAATACGGCTTGCATGAATCTGTGAAAATATATTCCGGCGGACTGGGGATCCTTGCCGGAGATTACCTGAAGCAGGCAAGTGACTCAAATCTTAATCTGATCGGAGTCGGATTACTATATCGTTATGGGTATTTTCGTCAAAAGCTTTCCCCCCACGGAGAACAGATTGCAGATTACCTTCCACAGAAGTTTACCCATCTGCCCATAAAACCTGTAAGGGATGAAAACGGGGAATGGGTGAAGATCAGCATTGCGCTCCCCGGCCGGGCACTGTTTGCCAAAGCCTGGAGACTTGATGTTGGCCGTATACCTCTTTTTCTGCTGGATACGGATATCGAAGAAAATCAGGAAAAAGACAGGGCAATCACATCCCAGTTATATGGTGGCGACAATGAACACCGCCTGAAGCAGGAACTTCTGCTTGGAGTGGGAGGGATCAGGCTTCAGGAAACACTGAACATCCACCCCGACGTCTATCACTGCAATGAAGGGCATGCTGCATTCATTGGAATCGAAAGGATGCGCCGCCTTATCCAGGATCGTATCATCAACTTCAGCATGGCCAGGGAAATTGTCAGGTCTTCCACCCTGTTCACTACCCATACACCTGTGCCCGCAGGGCATGATGCATTCAGTGAGGACCTCCTCAGAACCTACATCCCTCATTATGCGGGAAGGCTGAATATTTCATGGGATGAGTTCATGAACCTGGGCAGGACCCATGCCAACAATACACAGGAACAATTCTCAATGAGTGTGCTTGCAGCCAGGCTTTCACAGGAAGTGAACGGTGTAAGCAAAATTCACGGAAATGAATCACGGAAAATGTTTGCAGGAATGTATCCCGGTTATTTTCCAGGTGAGCTGCATATTGGCCATGTTACCAATGGGGTGCATTATGGTACCTGGGCCTCCCGCATTTGGAGGAAATTGTATGAAAGTGAGTTTGGAGAAGGTTTCTACGATCATCAGTCGGAGGCAAAGTACTGGGACAAGATGCAGGAAGTACCTGCTGATGTGATCTGGAATATCCGCAAGGAATTGAAGAAGGAATTATTTGAATTCCTGAAAAAGCGTCTGACAGAAAATATGACCAGACGGCAGGAGGCACCGCAGCATATAATCAATACCATCGACAGGCTGGATGAAAATATCCTTACGATTGGATTTGCGAGGCGTTTTGCAACTTATAAGAGGGCGCATTTGCTGTTCAGGAATGAAAAGAGGCTTTCGGAGATCGTGAATCATGATGAGCATCCGGTACAGTTCGTATTTGCCGGGAAAGCCCATCCCAATGACAAAGCAGGGCAGGACCTGATCCGTCATATCATAGAAATTTCCAGAAAATCTGAATTCGAAGGAAGGATCGTCTTTATTGAGAATTACGATATGCATGTGGCCAGAAAACTTGTTCAGGGGGTTGATGTATGGTTTAATACACCGACACGCCCACTTGAGGCCTCAGGTACCAGCGGGATGAAAGCCGTGATGAATGGTGTATTGAATTTCAGTGTGCTTGATGGATGGTGGGCTGAAGGATTTAAGCCTGAAGCCGGATGGGCCATCCCGGAAAAAAAGACCTATGAGAATCAGCAATTCCAGGATGAACTGGATGCCGAAACCATCTATAATATACTGGAAGATGATCTTATCCCACGTTTTTATAATACCGGGAATGATGGGATTCCCATGGAATGGGTAAAATATATTAAAAATTCAACAGCATGGATCAGCCATGAGTTTACCATGAAAAGGATGTTGGATGAGTATAACTCGAAATATTACAGACCTCTTTCCGAAAGATCTGTAGCCATTAAGAAAGATGATTGCAGCATGGCCAGAAGCATTTCCGGATGGAAGGAAAAGCTAAACAGGCATTGGAGGGATATTGTTATCAAATCTGTGAAGGTTCCCGACTCTTCAAAGCGGGCGCTCAGATTCGGGGAAGTTTTCAAAGCAGAAGTGAAGGTGGAATTTGGTAAAATTGCCGTTGAAGATATTGGCATGGAGGTTGTTTTTGGGCAAAGAGTGAATGATCAAATGGAAGATATTCTCTTTTCAAGACCCCTCGCCATCGGGGAGGTACATGATGGGATTGCCACCTTTAGCAGTGAATTTGGGATCGACCATGCGGGAGTCCTGGATTATGCAATAAGGATGTACCCGACAAATCCGTTGATCCCTCACAAACAGGAAACCGGAATGGTAAAATGGATTTAGGTGTTCATTTTCTGTTCATGAAAATCTATTGGGTAATCAAAGATGTCAGGTTTTATTATCTTTGAACACAGAATAAAAAATAACCCTTATGAAACTACTTGAAGGAAAAAACGCACTCATCACCGGAGCCTCACGAGGTATTGGAAAAGCAATTGCCCTCAAGTTTGCTGCTGAAGGCGCAAATGTTGCTTTTTCTGATCTGAAAAGGGATGAGAATATGGAAAGCCTGGAAAGTGAACTTTCTGCCATAGGAGTGAAAGGCAAAGGATATATTTCAGATGCTTCCTCCCTCCAGCAAAGTGAGCAGCTTGTGGAGGATGTGATCGCCGAATTCGGCAGCGTCGACATCCTTGTGAACAATGCCGGAATTACCCGTGATGGCCTGCTGATGCGCATGGAGGAAAAAGACTGGGACATCATTATGGCTGTGAACCTGAAATCGGTGTTTAATCTTACAAAGGCCGTGCAACGCTCCATGTTGAAACAAAGAAGCGGATCGATCATTAATATGAGTTCTGTGGTTGGAGTAAGTGGAAATGCAGGGCAGTCTAACTATGCTGCATCCAAGGCCGGAATCATTGGCTTTACCATGTCTATCGCCCAGGAATTGGGATCCAGAAGTATCCGCTGCAATGCCATCGCCCCCGGATTCATTGAAACAGAAATGACAGCCGCCCTTGATGAAAAGGTCAGGGAAGACTGGATTAAAACCATTCCTTTACGCAGGGGAGGCCAACCCGAAGATGTCGCAAATGTATGTGTGTTTCTTGGCAGTGATCTTTCCTCTTATGTAACAGGTCAGGTGATCAGTGTTTGCGGTGGGATAACTTAGGAAACTCAAAGCTTCTTTCGGCAGGATTATCCCGTACTGATACAAATTTCCTGCTTGAAGGTTTATTAATTTATCCTGTTAAATGAACTGATCCTTGGACATCAATATCATCACCGCTTATCCTCTCTGGTATATCTTGCTGTGTATTATGGCAGGCATACTGGCCTCAATGGCCCTTTATTACCATGAGCGGGATAATGAATTTCCTGCCTGGTTAAAAAGGTTGCTTGGTGTAAACCGCTTTTTGTTGGTTTCAATCATTGCATTTTTACTGCTCTCACCCTTACTCAAGGTAATCAGCCACCAGTCGGAAAAACCGATCATTGTTTTTGCTCACGATAACAGTATGTCGGTGGTACTTGGCAATGATTCAGCCTTCTACAGGGATGCATACAGGGATGCCCTGAACGCAATGCTTGAAGAATTGCATACAGATTATGAACTCAGTTTGTTCACTTTCGGGGAAGAAGTAAATGCAATACCCGGATACAGTTTCGATTCGCTTACCTTCAATGAGAAACTCAGCGATATGTCGGCGCTTTTTGACCTAATGGATGTGAGGTTTTCCAACAGGAATACCGGTGCACTGATCATTGCCGGTGACGGGATATACAATCATGGGCTGAATCCAGTATACAGAGCTTCCGGTGCATCATATCCTATTTATACCATTGCCTTAGGAGATACTGCGGTCCGAAGGGACGCCTACCTGAAAAGAGTACATTATAACAGGATCGCATATCAGGGGAATGATTTTCCGCTTGAGTTAATCGTGAATGCCAGTAAATTTTCGGGCTCCGTGCTCACATTGTCCGTATCGGAAGCCGGGAAAACCCTTTTCACAAGGCAAATCCGGGTGAATAGGAATAATTTTTCCAAAACCCTGAGGATTAACCTGACTGCAGGTGAAGCAGGAACCCACCATTATGTTGTAAGAATAACATCAAACAGGAAAGAGATCACCAAAGAGAACAATCACTATGATCTCTTTATTGATGTTCTCAAATCAAAACAAAAAATCCTTATCCTGGCCAATTCCCCTCATCCCGATATCACAGCCATTAAAGATGCGATCGGGAGTAACCTGAATTATGAAGTGGAGGATTATCTTGCTGATAAATTCAGTGGGCCTTTGCAGGAATACAGCCTGCTGATCTTGCATCAGATGCCTTCATCAACACCGGCTTCCGGAAGATTGCTTAATGAAGCCAGGAGGGCCGGAGTCCCGATCTTGTTCATTGTGGGCCCACAGACTGACCTGGGTGCCTTTAATGCACAGAAAGCAGGCATGCAGATCAATGCCTATAACAGAAGGGGGATGAATGAGCTTACACCGGTAATGAATAATGAATTCACACTCTTCAGTATCAGTGATGAAACAATGAGCCTGATCCCTCAGCTGCCGCCTCTGTATGTTCGTTTTGCAAGGTATAATGTGTTTAACTCTGCCAGCATATTATTTTATCAGAAAGCAGGAAGCATTGTGAGCAGCGACCCGGCATACTTATTTGATCAGGCCGAAGATCGCAAAACCGGGATCATTGCCGGCACCGGACTCTGGAGATGGCGCATGAAAAGCTGGCTCATTACCGGAGACCATGCTGCCTTTAATGAGATCATCAACAAAAGCATCCAGTTTCTGGCAGTGAAAGAAGACAAACGACAGTTTCGTGTCAATGTCCCTGCGAATACACCGGAATATATCGCAGTAGAATTAAATGCTGAGCTTTATAATGACAGCTATGACCCAGTCAATGAGCCTGATGTAGGCCTGGAGATAACAGATGATGCAGGAAATACCTATGATTTTGTTTTTGGCCGCTCGGCAGAGGGATACAGCCTGAATGCAGGTAACTTCCCTGTAGGAACATATTCTTTCAGGGCGAATACCCGTATTGGGGAACATGTGTATACTGATGAAGGCGGATTTACAGTAAGTCCGGTTATTGTGGAACAGACCTCGCTGAGGGCTGCCCATGATCTGCTTGCAGAGCTTGCAGTGAAAAACTATGGCAGCATGCTGGCGGTTGAACAATTAAACAGCCTGCCTGAAATATTAAAAGAAAGGGGTGATGTTAAACCTCTCTTGCATGCAGAAAAGAAATTTATTGAATTTATTGATATCTGGTGGATACTCTTGATAGTCCTTGCCTTATTGGGACTTGAATGGTTCCTCAGGAAATGGAGTGGCAGTTACTAATGGCAGAAGTGATCTTTTATATTATTGTTGCGATCCTGGTGTTTGATTATTTTCTCGAACGCCTTCTGGATTATCTCAATAGCCTGTTGTGGAGCAACAAGCTTCCTGAAGAACTGGAAGGTATTTACGATGCAGATAAATACAAGAAATCACAGGAATATACACGTACAAATACGCGTTTTTCAATATATTCTGATACGATTTCCTTTTTGGCGATGATGCTCATGCTTTTCCTGGGCGGTTTTGCCTTTCTCGACCATGAAGTATGGGCTGTTACAGATCATCCTATCCTGATGTCGCTGCTGTTTTTTGGTATTCTTGCTCTTGCTTCTGATCTGCTGTCGCTGCCTTTTTCTATCTATGGCACATTTGTCATTGAGGAGAAGTTCGGTTTTAACAAGACCACTGTAAAGACATACATTTTAGATAAACTAAAAGGCTTGCTCCTTGGTGCAATCATCGGTGGTGGATTGCTTTCGCTGGTGGTCTGGATATACATGGTTTCAGGTGTGTACTTCTGGCTGATTGCATGGGGCCTGATCAGCGGATTTATGATCTTCATGAGCATGTTCTATTCAAATCTGATCGTTCCGCTCTTTAATAAACAAATACCATTGGAAGAAGGGGAACTCAGAAATGCGATCGAGGCTTTTTCAAAGAAAACCAGCTTCAAAATCAATAATATATATGTGATTGACGGATCAAAACGCAGCAGCAAGGCAAATGCATATTTTACCGGTTTGGGTGCCAAAAAGCGGATCGTCCTTTATGATACACTGATCGAAGAACATACAAAAGGAGAACTGGTTGCCGTATTGGCTCATGAGGTAGGCCACTATAAAAAGAAACATACGCTAAGCGGGATGATCCTTTCAATACTTCAAACGGGCCTGATGCTGTTTATTCTTTCCCGCTTCATTGGAAATCCTGTTCTTTCTGAAGCGCTGGGGGCCAGCCAGCCAAGTTTTCATATGGGCCTCATCGCTTTTGGCTTGCTATATTCGCCTTTGTCCCTCTTGCTCGGTTTAGTGATGAACACCATATCACGAAAGAATGAATTTGCAGCCGATCGTTTTTCCGCAGAGAACTATGATCCC
>JAIOSQ010000339.1 GCA_021107535.1 Bacteroidales bacterium
GGATCAATAAATAAGGTCGTGTCCTTATCTTTGTTCATCCGGCTAACCGTCATGAATGTGGCAAATCCACCCTGCATCGAACCTACGGTAGGAACACATGCTTCCTGACTCACATCGATATTGAGAAATAACTTTACAAATCTTGATATTTCTTTTTTAAGGGGGGCGATGCCGAAGATATCGGGGTATATGGCTGCTACCCCGCTTTTCAGCGCCTCTATTTCGGCTTCAATTCCTATCTGGTTGGGAGGGAGGCCCGGTATGCCCATTTCCATTCTGATAAAGCGCTCACCTGTTTCAGCTTCAATTTGATCTACAAGTCTTTTTATATCCCTGATGGTAGCTCTGCCAACACTTTCGAGCTGGATTTCTTCGATTTTTCTTTTAACGATTTCGTAGTTAATGGGAGTGTCTTTCATTTAAGTATCTGGGTTAAAAAACCAAATATAGTGATTATTATTAAAAGAAATAAAATGCTGCCAGCAGACAACGTAAATTTCCGAATTCCTTTGTATTGCTTACAATTCCATTCGTGTCAGGTTTGCCATAAGCTGCTACGGTGTATTCCGTCTCCAGGCCAAGCATAAACCTTCCCGAATACCATTCCACTCTCGGTGAGATCCTGTATAAATAGGCAATATCCTGCCCCAGCCCATAGTATTTTCCGGCTGCAGGACCATCATACCCAAGGTTGGATGCATATCCGGCAAAGAGGCCGAATTTAACTCTTTTGCCCTTTGTCGAGAAATCAGCCCAAAGCGATAACTGGGAGCTGGGACTGTATGTGATCCTGTGACTTACGGAGTCGATGTCCTTCTCAATATAGCCACCGAGCATGATAAATTCGGTGAGATTTTGTCCCCAAACTGCCTGTGATTTTATCAACAAGGCAGGGAAGTCAAGTTTCATGAAAGCGGTGACCGCAAATGAACTTACTTTTTCATTGCTTTTATATTCGTTGCCGGGGCCAAATGTTACGGATAATCTCGGCTGTATCATTTTAAAGTCGAACCCAAGTCCTGCAATATGATTAACGGGATGCCATTGAATTTGCAGATCGAGGTTCGGAAGTACTGCGTTTCGCAGGTAATCCGGCGAGCGCCCTTTAGGGCCGGTGTTGGAATAATCCCTTTGTGATGCAGCTACGGCAATGATGTCGAATGCCCCTGCAAAGTATGTTAACCTGATCTGGTTGTGACGGGCAAAGGGATGAAAGGGTGCACCGAGATTAAGGCCTATGGTTTTGGGCCTGATGGCAGGGACATACAGCGGATGCCAGTATTGACCGACAAGGAATGACACACGTTTCCATGTAAGCCTGGCCCAGGCTTCTCTCAGGCGCATGCCGTTGTTATCGGCATTTGATGAGCCGGTAAAATCAGTTTCTATAACTCCAATTGTTTGAGCTCCGAGTGCATCAGGCCCTGTAATAGTTCCCCTTAAACGGCTTGTCATTGCTGCCTGGTTAAAGCTCGCACTGGCATTAATATCTTCTCCATTGCGATCATAGGATGCATTTTTAGGAAACAGGCTCACCATGCCGGCCCTTGCCTCCACGATCTGTCGTGTATCAAAAAAAGCTTGTGCATTTACAAAACCACTGAAGTGTATTCCCCAATCTGATAGGGTATCTCCGGCTTTCTGGGCTGAAACGGCAAGGCTTGCCAGCAGCATGGCAAAAACTATAATATATTGTCTGGTTTTATGCAGCATTGCTTTCATATTTTCCAAACAACAGGCTAACAATAGGGTTTACAGCCAAAGAAACCATCATTCCTATTGTTCCTGCTGAAGGAGACGACATCCCTGTGGCATATAGTACGAGGCAGCATGCCAATCCCAGGAAAGCGGAGGCAAGTGCTCCTGTTTTAGTTGATTTTTTCCATAAAATTCCCCATATGAAGGGGCCAAGGAAAAATGAGCCGAGTGCTCCCCATGAAATACCAAGGATGGCAACGATGCTGTCCAGGTCGAGCCAGGCCAGCATAACTGAAAGCAAAACGAAAAAAGCACTGGCATATCGCATCAGGCGTGTCAGCTTTCTATCGGAAGCCTTTTTATTGATAAAGCCATGGTAAAAGTCTTTGGTAAGTGAAGAACTTGATATCAATACGAGTGCTGCAAGGGTAGACATGGAGGCTGAAAGTATCAGCAAGAGGATGATCACGGATAAGGATTCCGGGATGACTTTTGCCAGCAACTCGGGCATCAGGCGATCATAAATGGGTACTCCATTATTGAAGACATGCGCAAAACCTGCATCTTCAGGCGAAATGAATATTCGGGTGGTTGAACCAATATAATATGCCACCCCGCCAATAAGTAAGGCAAAAAATGTAGATGCGATCATGCCTATCCGGATGGATCGCCTATCGCGAATGGCATAGAATTTTTGCACCAGCTGGGGCATCGCAAAAGGAGCTACACTCGTGAGAAAGATCAGGGAAAACAAGGGCCAGAGCCCCGGAGGCCCCACAGCATGCGTAAGCTTTGGTTCAATCGCGTGCAATGTGTTGGTGATCATTGTCATTCCGCCACCTGCATCCACGGTAGAGAAATAGAGTATAATGACTCCTCCTGTCATGATAATTCCGAAGATCATATCAATCATGGCCATAGATTTATACCCTCCGAGAACGATATATGAGGCAGTGAAGATTCCAATAAATAACAGGGCATGCCAGTATTCCAGGTTGAAATTTGAGGTGAATAAATAGGATAATCCCATAAATACCGCAGCAGAGTATGGGATCATAAAGATAAAAATGACAAAAGAACCAGATAACTTAAGAAACGGACTCTTATATCTTTTCTCCAGGTATTCGCTCATTGTACTGACTTTGTAGGTGATTGAGATCTGTTTGATCTTCCAGCCGAATACCCCCCAAACCAGCAATACCCCGACAAGGGCATTAAACAATGCAATCCAGAGGCCTGAATAACCAAAATTCCAGCCGATCTTTCCGGCGAAGCCGATAAAAAGAACTGCGCTGAAATAAGCTGTGCCATAGGAAAAGGCTGTCATCCACGGGCCTATATTCCCACCACCAAGAAAAAAATCATTAAATGAACGGGTTTTCCTGAGGCCAATAATGCCAATGATGATGATCATGGCAGCATACAAAGCAATGACAATTAATTTTATGACCATATTCTGTTTACTTAGTAATTTGGATCAGAAGATGTTGCATATCAATTGTCATTGGATTTATTAATGTTTACCCTCGCATCCACCACCATGATCATGTTCTCATTGCCGATGAGCGGATTAAGGTCCATTTCGCAGATCTCGGGGGCAGTGATCAGCAAGGCTGACAGGCGGGTGATGATCTTAACAAATTTATTTTCATCGATGCCCTGCTGTCCCCTGATGCCCTGCAGGATCTTATATCCTTTCAGATGCGTGATCATACGGACAGCTTCCTGTTCCGATATGGGGCAAAGCCCAGCTTTAATATCTTTTAATACTTCAATAAAGATCCCTCCGAGTCCACATAATAATATGTGTCCGAACTTATCTTCAAATTTAGATCCGGCAAAAAGTTCAATTCCGCTTACCATAGGCTGGATCAGTACCGAATGTGTTTCAGGGATATCCATGATCTTTCTGAATGCATTGCGAACCCCACTGCTGTCTTCTATGTTGAGCATGACTCCTCCAACATCAGATTTATGCACAGGTCCAACAGCTTTCATTACAACAGGAAACCCGAACTTTTCGGCTGTATCAACAGCATCATTGATCTTCGATACAACAGTTTCCGGAATGCGTGAAATGCCGGCTGCATCCAGCAGGGCCTGTATTTTTACAGGCTCAATATAACCGTTTCCACAACTGTCTATGATCCTGCGTATACCAACCGTGTCAACTTCAGGGAGCTCAGGATTCTGAGATGCGGGGGGATCACTTTTATTGATTTTGGCGATCGCACGCCCGAATACTACCTCATCAGAAAAGATCACCCTTCCTTTGTCGATAAATCTTTTTATTTCGTCTGAGGCTGTATAGGTAGATGGAAGAATGGGATAGATGGGTTTGGAAGAGGTTTTCATCTTCTCATCGATGATATCGTAAACATCGTCGATCGGGAACAATCCTGTTGTTCCGAAAATAACTGCCAACCCATCAATTTCATCGAACTTCTGCTCACAATAATCTATGATTGTACTCAGTTGTTCTGCTGTGCCGGTTGCAAGATAATCAATGGGATTGGAAACCGATGATCCGGGATGAAGTTCTTCCAGGAGTTCTTCTGAATGATCATTGTCGATCCTGGGTACTTTCATTCCGTTATGGGAAAGGGCATCTGTAAGCATTACTGCCGGTCCGCCTGCATGGGTAATGATCGCCAGGCGATCACCTTTTAATTCGGGATACAAAAATATAGTTGCCACGGCTATAAGTTCTTCGCGTCCGTAGCAGCGTACGATGCCTGCCTTCCTGAACAGGGCATTTACTGCAACATCAGAACTGGCCAGTGCACCTGTATGGGAAGATGCCGCCCTGCTCCCTGCTTCCGAGGAACCTGCCTTGATAGCAGCGATCCGGCATCCCTTCCTGATCAGGGAGGAGGCATGCTTTAGAAGCAATGCCGGCTTGTCAATGTGCTCAATGTACAATAGTTTGACTTTCGGACTCCTGCCTTCTTCATAGGTTTCATCCATGTATTGCAGTATCTCTTCAACCCCCATCTGCGCGCTGTTACCAACACTGAAAACCCTGGCAAAAGGAAGTCCCATAGGCAAGCCGGCTTCCATGATAAAACAGGCGGTAGCGCCTGAGCCGCTGATGAAATCGCAGCCATTCATATCCAACTTTGGAATAGGCATCGTAAACACACCATGGTATTCAGGGGTCATCACACCGATACAGTTTGGCCCTATCAGGCTTCCGCCAACGCTGTCGATGATTTCAACAATTTGTTTTTCCAGGAGCTTCCCTTCCTCATTTTCTTCGCTGAAGCCTGCAGAAAGAATAATAAATGCCCTGGTGTTTTTCTTCTTTGCCAGCACTTCAACAGTTTCGGGGATGAACCGGGCAGCAATGACAATGATGGCAAGATCTGTTTCAGGAAGTTCAGCGGCATCATTGAAGCAAGGGATGCCCTGAACTTCAGATTCCTTCGGATTGGTGACAAATAGTTCACCTTTGAAGCCACCGTCGATGATGTTCTTAAGAACTTTCCCGCCGGGTTTGCTGATATCGTTTGATCCGCCCACAACGACAATGCTTTTCGGATCAATGAGTGCTTGTGTAACCATTTTATATTATTATTTGATGAACTTTCTAAAGAAGCCTGTTCTACGTGTTATTGCATGAAGCGAGAATTTATCATTCAGGGCATTGATCCTTTCCTGGATCTGGTTTAGTAATCGTGTTGAAATTCTTTCCGAATGCTGAAGTACATCACTGAATGCTGTATGAAACTTTTTAAGTTGCGGAAAGTCAATAGCATTTGTTTTATCACTTATGATGAGGCTGAGAACAGTCATGCTTTCATCAATCAGGCTGGAAGTTTTATTTATTTCTTCAAGAAACCACTTCATCGCTTCGGTGCTGGCGTCTTCGAGAGGGATAATAAATTCCTGCTTAAGGATATGCTCAACCAGTTTGCGCGCACGTAAGCTCGTAGCTTTGTGACTTTCAAATTGGGTAGATTTAAAATCATCAAAAACACTTCGTTCCACCAGGTCAATTTTCTGAACTACCCCCTTAGAAAATTCCCTGATGTTTACAAGTGCTTTATCTGTTGTTTCTTTCCAGAGGAGTTCGAAATTTTCAGGATCCAGCCTGGTGCTTGCTTCGTCAAGGGTTTCATTAAGGATGTGTGTGGAGTGGCCGAAACTGGCATCAATATTATTCAAATGATCAATGAACTGGTGGTTTATTTGTGCTTCGAGGGATAGAAGCAGTATTCGAAGTTCATCTTTTGCATGTGTGGTAAATATGAATAATATGAGCTCCAGGCGTGTGAAATTATTTAAGAGTTGCTGATTTTTTTGCCAGATCCCGGGAATCATTGAAAAGCGGGAAACTTCATGATCCATTTCCCTGGAAAGCTTTTCATTTGAAATGATATAATTCGCAGTGTCAGCCATTTGCAGTTCACGGCTCAGTTGCCTGACAACATAAAATGTTTTGTTTCGCAACAGTGTATAGAATGATTGAATAGATACTTCATTTAAATTGTCGATTTGCTCTTTCAGGTTTTGATTTTTGATGATTATTTCCTCGATCAGGCTGTTGCTTTTTTCATCAGCTAAGCTTTTATTTAAAAGAAAATAGGCATCGAATATCCTGTTGTTAACTTCCTGTGTCTTGATTACTTGTTGCAGGCTGATCATTCCCCAGTTCCTGAGTACTTCGCTAAGCTCTGAATAAATTTGCTTTTCAAAATGAGAGGCCACCAGTTTCTTGAAGCTGATCTTTTGCTTTTTTGTTCCACGGAATGAACCGTATAACAATCGTTTTAGTAGTTTATACCTTATACTTCTCCCTGTATCGCCTTTTCTGATCCTGAGATCGTCACGTGTGATCTCTTTGATGATAAGCTCCGGGGAATCCTTGATCAGTTCAGTAAATTTCTCCTTATAAAAGTTGACCATGTTCTGCAGGATCTCCATCTGATCAGGAAAAGTTTCCTTCTCCTGCTTATCTATGATCTTTAAGGCATTATAAAAGATTTCCCGATAAGTTTTACTGATAGTGATCTTCCATTCGCCAGCACTTATTCTCTTTTCCAACTTGCTTTTTAGTGCTCTGAATTCCTTGTTGGATTCTTTAATGATTTGTGCATAAACTGCACGGTTCAGGCTGAAAAGGTCAACAATTTGTTCATTAAAGATCGTCTCGTTCATTTCCTTGATCTGCTTGAATATCAGTTGCAATTCCCTGGCAGAATTGGGATCGTCGGGGTAGGTGATATCAGGCACCTTGATCTTTCTGCTGATCACAAGCTCTATATCATCATCCGAATATTCGGACTTATCATGCTTGACCATACCTTCCCGGTATCCGATCTCGAAATCCCTGAAATAAGAAGAAGCTTTGACCAGAATTACAGTCCCTAAGTTCTGGCATAGTTTGTTTACCTGTTTAACAAAGTTTTGTTCCTCGCCTTCCCTGATCAGCGGAATGCCTAAAAACACAAGGTCAGAGTTGGACGATTCCACCTCTATAAGTTCATTTACAGGCCGTTTTTCAATCTGGTTGTTAATGATCTTGATCTCTGCATCCATTCTTACGCTTTCCAGGATTTTTTCAATATCCTCAATCAGTCTTTCCTTTTCATCATTGTATGGATTGATGATCAATATCCTGATCCTGGCATCTCTCCAGTTATCGGATAACCACATGAACTTTATCAGAGACAATACCAGGTTACAATTATTTCCGCCACCGCGGCACCAAACATCAATGATCTCTTTCTTCCCGAACCCGGTCTCCTTATCATAATCCATCATGAGAATATTCAGGTCAAGCTCACCCAGGGTCCGGATCATTTTTGCAAAACGGACAGGATCTTCACCATGCCGTGCCCAGCCAAACAAAATAGTATTGGGCTCAACACCTGAGAATCCGTATGTGCTGGAGATGGCCTCAATGCCTTCATAAATATTCTTGCACTCCTGCCGTCGTGTAAAGATCCCTTCATTTTGTCGTGCAAATTCGTCATCAACAGATTGCTGGTGTTTTTTGAACAGTACACTGGAAGATTTGTTGAGTATCAGGTAAAAATTCGAAAGGAATCCCTGGTTCCCAACGAGGTCTTTTCCAAACTGTATGAGGTGCGGGCGGGTTTTGCTGCCACCACTGAACATGATGATATTTGGACGCCAGTTGCGTTCCTCTATACCTTTACGGTCAATCCTGTACAGGATGGCCCTGACCATGGAAGACCACACACTTTGCCAGACATCACCGAAGTCAAGTTCCAGTTTTTTGCGCTTAATATAGAAATAGATCCCTGCGAGAATGATCATGGCCAGGAACATGACCGGGGTGTCAAGCTTGAACATCACCCCAAAACATGCTGCAAAGCCAATAATCCCGATCCACTTTGATATCCGGAAGCTGGGGCGAAAATCAGAGCTTGCCCATTTTTCAAGGGCAAAAGAAAGATTTATAAATCCGTATGCTGAAATATAGAACATGGATACGACCACGGCTATCACATCCAGTTCCCCGATAAGAATGCCTGCTTCAGCAAGTAGAAAAATGAAGATCAGGGCATTCCTGGGCTCCTGATTGATCCCATAACTCTTCCCGAAAACTTTGGGTGTGATCCTGTCGCGCGACATGGCTTGCAGAATACGGGGCCCACCAAGTATTCCACCCAGGGCGGATGATAGCGTTGCTCCCCAGATGCCTGCAACTACCAGTGGGGATGACCAGGCAATTCTCATAAGGAAGTTGTAATCTTCCAGCAATAATTGCCTGTCAACCATCAAAGCAAAGGCCAGCGCCAGAGCTACATAGACTATAAGTCCTGTAATAATAGAGGCCATTGTTCCGTAAGGGATGTTCTTTTGAGGGTTTTTCAGGTCACCCGACATCGCTACACCTGCTGTAAATCCTGTTACTGCAGGGAAAAAGATTGCAAAGACTGTGGTAATCGATACCCCGTCTGCTACCGGAATCCAACTGATGTTACCGTTTGATGAAGGGTCGCCTGTAAAAAGGCCTATCCCTATGGAAACAAGGGAGAGAATTATCGCCCCCAATATAAAAAACTGTGTCTTAATAGCGATGGAAGTGCTGATGAATGCAATGATCACCAGAATGCCGAGCATGATGCTTCCTAGAAGCCTGAAATCCTGGATGGTATTCCCAAGTCCGGTAATGTCCCTGATTATTTCTATTCCCAGGAAACTTTCGCAAAAACCAATGATATACAAAGAAATGCTGAGTGCAGTCCCAATGAATAGGGTGATCCCGATAGAACCTCCCATAGGCAGGCCAAGGCTTCTCGACAGCATATAATAGATTCCGCCGGTCTTGATCTTTTTGTCGGTAGCGATGCTGGAAATACTAAGACCTGTAGAAAGTGAGATGACATGTGCCAGGAAGATGATCCCAAGCGCAGTGATCAGTCCTGCCTGGCCAACAACCCATCCGAGCCTTAAATACATGATCACCCCAAGTATGGTAAGGATGGAGGGAGTAAAAACCCCTGCAAATGCTCCGAATTTCTTTTTTATGGGCATGTGGCCTTAGCTGGATTGCTTAATTGCAAAGCTATAAAAAAAGCGGAAAACGCTTAACGCACACCGGAAAACGAATAAATTACTATTTAAGTTGTTGAAAATTACCGAAGTCACCCTCAGTAATTAGCTTATTGAGTTCCTCAATCTCATTCTTATATAATTGTCGTTTTCCACAATTATACATAACGATGAGCGGGTCAGTGTCGATAATCTGATTTTTTAATTCTTCTACAGAGGGGGTTTTTGACATGTTCATGTATTCCTCATAAGTGATGTTAAGGAATGCGACATTTTCATTGATCCCCCTGTTATCGAGAAGATAATTCTCGGCAAGGATGCCTGGAATAGCAGGCTTTCCCTTGTACCTGAGGTCTTGCGGAGCAGGGAATGACACAATTTCAGTTTTCTCCTCATTCATGATCACGGGAACAAGCTGGGAATAATCTGCTTTGGTTTTGTAGATGAGGGCATCGGGGCCTGTAACTGCAATGCTCTGGCTCACTGCGGGAGCAGTTTCCTGGGTATTTTTAAGGGAATGAGTACAGGAAATAAAAACTGCTAAACTAACAGCCATAAATAGAAGGAGAAACTTTTTCATGATATTCGATTTAATGGAATGACTTTTGCGTACAATGATATAAAATATATCTGAAAATTGAATTTATTTACAATATTTATTAATTTTGCATTCACTTAACATAATCATCAAAAAACAATTAAGATGAAAAAGTCATTGATCGTTATTGCTGTAAGCTTATTTGTAGCTTTTCAGCTCTCTGCCCAGACAAACGAAGAAGTTGTTGTAAATCCCAATGCCCCGATTATTA
The DNA here is from genome assembly GCA_021107535.1 of Bacteroidales bacterium. Taxonomy (GTDB): domain Bacteria; phylum Bacteroidota; class Bacteroidia; order Bacteroidales; family B18-G4; genus B18-G4. The sequence goes on from JAIOSQ010000339.1 coordinate 10,035, forward strand.
CTTTTGATAAGGTTATACACAACTATGGTACTATTTTGCAAAATTCTGATGGTACCTGCGAATTTAAATTTGATAATGATGGCAAAGAGCCATTGATCCTCTCCAGGCCAAAATCGAGTTGCGGATGTACCGTCCCGACCTGGCCAAAGCAGCCGATACTTCCGGGAAAAGGTGATGTGATAAAGGTAACCTATGCTACAAAGAGGGTAGGCCCGTTTAATAAAACCGTAACTATCTATTGCAATGCATCAAACAGTCCGATCAGATTGCAGATCAAGGGGAAGGTCGTCAAAGCACCAGAAGAAGTAATGCCTGAGAAGGAAACCAGCACCGGAGCAACACCGATTAACAAATAGAATCATATCCCGGTAGTTTTATCGGGATTTTTTTATTACCCAATTCAAAAGACATGCCTAAAATTTCCAAAAAGGGGCAGCAAATGCCTGAATCTCCCATTCGTAAACTTGTTCCTTTTGCAGAGGTGGCCAAAAAGAAGGGACGTATCGTTTATCACTTAAATATCGGGCAACCTGATATTGAAACACCGGAAGTGGCTTTGAATGCCATCAGGAACTTTGATCAGAAAGTTGTTGCCTACAGCCATTCTGCAGGGATACTGTCGTATCGCGAGAAACTTTGTGAATATTACAGCAAGTTTAACATTGATATAACTCCTGATGAAATCATAGTGGGAGCAGGGGCTTCCGAGGCCATTCTTTTTGCCTTGAACTCCTGTCTTGATAATGGTGATGAGATCATCATTCCCGAACCATTTTATGCAAATTACAATGGTTTTGCAATCAATGCCGGGGTCAGGGTAGTGCCGATATGTTCCGACATAGAATCCGGATTTGCCCTTCCACCTATGGCTGATTTTGAGAAAGCCATCACCCCCCGGACAAAAGCTATATTGATCTGTAATCCAAACAATCCAACAGGTTACCTGTATTCAAAAGAAGAGCTCGAGACCTTGAGGGATATTGTCCTCAAACATGATCTTTTCCTGATCACTGATGAGGTATACAGGGAATTTTGCTATGATGGCAATACACAGTATTCGGCCATGTACCTTAAAGGCATTGAGCAGAATGTGATCATGATAGATTCAGTGAGCAAAAGATACAGCGCCTGCGGATTCAGGATTGGTTGTTTGATCTCAAAGAACAAGGAGGTGATGAGCACTGCTTTGAAATTTGCCCAGGCGAGGCTTAGTCCCCCAACATTTGGCCAGGTAGCAGCCGAGGCTGCAATAGACACTCCCGATAGTTACTTTGAGGCCGTTGGAAAGGAATACCTTGCAAGAAGAGACATCATCGTTGAGTATATTAACAAGATCCCGGGGGCGCACTGTCCTGTTCCCAGGGGTGCATTTTATGTTGTTGCAAGACTGCCAATCGATGATTCTGACCACTTCTGCCGCTGGCTGCTTGAAGATTTTGAGTATGACAACCAAACTGTTATGCTTTCCCCTGCAATAGGGTTTTATTCTACGAAAGGCCGGGGTATGGACGAGGTAAGGATCAGCTATGTACTGAATGTGGAGGATCTGAAGAAATCCATGAAGTGCCTGGAAGAAGCTTTGAAGGTTTATCCGGGTAAAACCAATTGAGGACTAAAGGATTGACCGATTGACCGATTGACCGACGTAGCGATTTAGTGAAGTGGGATCACTCAAAATCATCATAAATCAGATATTTCTTCCTTATTCTTTTAAAAGCATCTAAATCATCCTGCCAGCCGGCTTTGATCTCTTTCTGACTCAGGCCATTGATAATTTGTTGCCTTAAGTCTTCGTTGCCGGTAAGCTTCTCAAAATAAGGAATGAAAAAGGTGCTGTCGTTGCCGATGACCTCATAGATACCTATCAACCATGACAGGTTAAAATGTTCATCCACTTCCCGGTAATGTGCTGCGTATTCTTCCAGGTTCTGCCCATAACATTTCTGTGCGCTCAGTTTTGGATGAGCGGCACCCAGGCCGGGCATGGGCGTGAAAGTATAACTTCCATACACAAAATCAGGATGTCCGTAAACGCTAAAGGGTGTTTCTGTCCCCCTTCCCACACTGACAACTGTGCCTTCAAACAGGCAGAGTGATGGATAAAGATAGACGGATTGCCATGTCGGAAGGTTTGGCGAAGGTTTCACATCCAGAAGATAGCGTTTGCTTCGTTCATAATTTTTTAACGGGATGACCCTGAGGTCACATTTTATGCTATCTGCCAGCCAGTTTTCCCCGTTCACCATTAAACCATACTCACCGATAGTCATTCCATAAACGACAGGCACGGTGTGCATACCCACAAATGAAGTGTACTTTTCTTCCATCACCGGACCGTCAATATAAAAGCCATTTGGGTTTGGCCGATCCAGTATCAATACCTCTATGCCCTGTTCTGCTGCTGCTTCCATGATATAGCTCAGGGTAGAAATGTAGGTGTAAAATCTGGCTCCCACATCCTGTATGTCAAATACTATGATGTCGATATCGCTGAGGGTTTCAGGCCCCGGTTTCCTGTTATGGCCGTAAAGTGAAATTATTGGCAGACCGCTTAGGGAGTCGGTTTCATTTTTGATATGAGCACCGGCATCCGCCAGGCCACGAAACCCGTGTTCAGGTGCAAACACTTTGACGATGTTAATCCCATGCGATAACATGGTGTCCACCAGGTGAACGTTTGCAACAAGAGAACTGTGGTTTGCCACAACAGCTACATTTTTATTTTTGAGCAATGGAATATATATATCAGTCTGTGCGGCAGCTGTTTGAAGGGGTTCCTTTTTATTTTGTCCCCCATTATCATTCTGGACGCAGGCCGGCAACGACAGCATACTCAGAAGCATAATAATCACAATTTTTGAGAAGAAGGAATACTTAAACATCATGCACATTAAATAATTATACGGGCTGACGGATCGTTAATTTTAAGATATTTCACCGGAGCAGGAGGTAAATTTAATAATTTTGCAAAGGCAAGCAATCAAAATACTTTGAATTTCGAACTCTTCATAACACGTCACATTCTGAGGAAGGAAAGTGGAAACCTTTCGGGCCCTGCCATCCGCATCGCCATAATCAGCATTGCCCTTGGTTTATCGGTTATGATAATTGCAATATCAATCCTTACCGGTTTTCAGAAAGAAATAAGAGATAAGGTCTCGGGATTTTCATCTCATATTGTCATCACCAGTTATGATTTTAATAACTCACTGGAATACACTCCTGTGATGATGGATCAGCCATTTTATCCCA
>JAIOSQ010000191.1 GCA_021107535.1 Bacteroidales bacterium
ATTCATCCTGCCGTTTATTAAACAGTTAAGGAAAACTTTTCCTGACATCCCGATTGAAAGGGTTGATGAAAGGTTTACTTCAAAGCTGGCCTCACAGGCTATACTGGACTCAGGTGTCAGTAAAAAAGACCGAAGGGATAAAGCCCTGGTGGATAAAGTCAGTGCTGCCATTATATTGCAAACGTATCTTGAAATGAATCCCGCACAGGGAGAAAAATAAACACAACATGATCTTACCGATAGTAGCATACGGACATCCGACTTTAAAAAAAGTGGCAAAAGAGATTGAGAAGGATCATCCCGGACTCGATGAACTGATCAGCAATATGTTTGAAAGCATGTATATTTCTGCAGGTGTCGGACTGGCTGCTCCCCAGGTGAATAAATCCATCCGCCTGTTTATTGTGGACGCCACTCCATATGCAGAAGATTACCCTGAAGTTTCGGAATTCAGGAAAGTCTTCATCAACCCCTATATCCTCGAAGAGGAAGGAGAAGAATGGAGCTTCAATGAAGGATGCCTCAGCGTACCTAAGGTTAGAGAAGACATCATCAGGAAACCAAAGATCACAATAGAATACCATGACAGGGAATTCAATCTGATTGAAGAACAATATGAAGGGGTCATGGCCAGGATCATCCAGCATGAATACGACCATATTGAAGGGAGAATTTTTATTGAAAAGGTCAACCCACTGCGAAAAATGTTGCTTAAACGGAAACTGCATGATATCTCCACAGGAAATATAGACGTTGATTATAAAATGATCTTTCCATTAAAATCAAAAAAGAAAAAATAACCTCAAAAAATAATTAAATCACCATGAAAGTATTCAAGAATTCAATTTTATTGCTGATGGCTATTGCGGCCATTGCTGCCTGTACACCTGCCATTGAAAAGCATGCTGCCGATATTCAATCCGCTGAGGACGAATTATTTTCGTCTGACGAAGGCTTCGTAGATAAAGCAAAAGCCCTGGAACTGGTGGATCTTTATGTCAGCTATGCTAATAATTACCCTGAAGACAGCCTGGCTGTGGAGAGTTTATTCAAAGGTGCCGAGTTTTGCCTGAACCTGGGTGAGGGACAAAGGGCTATTACCTTATATGACAGGGTCATCGATGAATATCCTGACTTCAGGAAGATCCCTGAATGCGTGTTCCTGAAGGCTTATGTTTATGAAAATTATCTGGGAGATCTTGAACATGCCAAAATGATCTACACCGAATTTCTGGAAAAATATCCGGACAACGAATTTGCTGATGACGCAGAAATTTCGATACAGAACCTTGGAAAATCACCTGAGGAGCTGATCAGACAATTTGAAGAACAGCAAGCACAAAACGATCCTGAATAGGAGCTTATTTTGCGTAGTTGATGGCACGGGTTTCCCTGATGACCGTAATCTTAATTTGTCCGGGATAGGTCATTTCGTCCTGGATCTTCCTTGACAGGTCATATGAGATCTGGTTTGCTTCTGTATCAGAAACCTGTTCAGCACCCACGATCACGCGCAGTTCACGACCGGCCTGAATGGCATATGTTTTAACAACACCGGGATAGTTCAGGGCCAGATCTTCCAGCTTGTTAAGTCGCTGAATGTACGCCTCGGCTACTTCACGGCGGGCTCCTGGCCTGGCGCCGGAAATCGCATCACAAACCTGGACGATGGGAGCGATCAGGGATTCCATTTCAATTTCATCGTGATGGGCTCCGATGGCATTACATATTTCCGGCTTTTCTTTAAATTTTTCAGCCATTTTCATTCCAAGAACGGCGTGAGGCAGTTCCGGCTCCGTATCAGGCACCTTGCCTATGTCATGCAGCAGTCCTGCCCGTTTTGCTTGCTTCGGATTCAGTCCGATCTCGGAAGCCATGGTAGCACACAGGTTTGCAACTTCAATGGAGTGCTGAAGCAGGTTCTGGCCGTATGATGAACGGTATTTCATCCTTCCGATCATCCTGATCAGCTCGTGATGCATGTTATGGATCCCAAGGTCGATAGCGGTCCGCTTGCCGGTTTCTACAATTTCTTGTTCGATCTGCTTCTTGGTTTTAGCCACGACCTCCTCAATACGTGCCGGGTGAATTCTTCCATCGGTTACCAGCTTATGCAGGGACAGTCTTGCAACTTCCCTCCGCACAGGGTCAAAGCCCGAAAGGATAATGGCTTCAGGTGAATCATCGATAATGATCTCAATACCGGTCAATGATTCCAGGGCACGGATATTTCTTCCTTCCCGGCCAATGATCCTTCCTTTGATTTCATCATTATCGAGATGGAATACGGAAACCATGTTTTCTATGGCGTGTTCCACAGCGGTGCGCTGGATCGATTCTATAACGATCTTTTTCGCTTCCTGGTTGGCGGTAAGCTTGGCTTCATCCACAACATCCTTGATGAAGACCTGGGCCTCTGATTTAGCATCTTCCAATAATGCTTCGCTAAGCTGGCTTTTAGCTTCCGCAGCCGACAAGCCGGAAATGGTTTCCAGTTGTTCAACCTGCTGATTGTGTGCTTTGTCGAGCTCCTCCTGCTTCCTGGCCATGATCTCCAGTTGATTATTGAGGTTGGTTTTGATGGAGTCGACCTCATTTTGCTTTCGCTGGAGGTCCTCAATCTTCTGCGAAATACTTGATTCTTTTTGTTTTAGCCTGTTTTCGTCTTGCTGGATCTGGACATTTTTCTCATTGACAAGCTTTTCATGTTCGGTCTTCAGTTGCAAGAACTTTTCTTTTGCCTGCAGGATCTTGTCCTTCTTATAGATTTCTGCTTTTTCTTTTGCTTCATTCAGAAGCTTTTCGCTTTTTTTCTCAACGGCCTTCCTCAGCAGTGTGGCCGTGATAATTACTCCGAGCACCAATCCGGCAGCTCCCGAGATAACAAGGTACACTATATCAATCATCTTCTCAGAGTTTTAATTAAGATTAATAAAACAAGAGCAGTAAAAAGGTACGGAAATAAAAAAAACCCGCTATTAATTCGTGGGTTTTCGAAACCCCTAAAGACACAGATAGGGAGGCCAAGCTATTCGAACTTCCACTGTTCCCGACCATCAGGAAGCCTGCCGAAGCAGGTTGAGGCCTGTTCTAGGAACTTATGAGCCGACCCTAATTTACGTAATGTTGAGTTTACAAACCAAAATGAATTAATGCGGGTGTTTTTTATATATTTTCAAAGAACGTTTTCCAGGGGACTATCCCTATTTTTGTTCAGCAAGCAGTTTCTCCAGGGCCTGCAAGCCGGCAATCAGATCTTCATCATTCGATTTGAGTCCGGCTTCAGCCTTTAACGACGAGGTGGCAAAAAACAATGACACCATCGAAAGCAAGTCTTGATTGTCGTTAAAAGCGTATGAATTTGCATATTCTTCAATCTTTTCATTAATTATCCTGGCAGCTTTTCTTATGACCTCTTCCTCCTCTGCTTTGACCATCATCTTGAATGGCCGGTCGGCTATTTTGACCGATATCGATAATTCCTCCATAAGGTCTTATGGCCTTTAACGGCCTGTCTACTGATTCAAAAGTCCCACACATTTGTCAATTTCCCGCAACAGTTCTTCTATCTTCGTATTAACTTCTGTTGAACCTTTTTTATCTGTTATTGATCTTGTGATTTTAAGTTTAACAATCTGCTCTTTAAATTGGTCTATTTCTTTTATCTGGTTTTCAATTTGTTTAAGTAACTCAGTATTACGGGTTTGCAACTCCGTGCTTTTGCTTTTAAGTATCCGGTGCTGACCAAGCAGCTCCAAAACCTGCTCATTAATTCTGGAAACTAAATCTTTGGCCTGCTCCATTAAGCTTTAAAAGCTAATAATTTTATACAAAAATAAGAATTTCTGATTCAAATGCAAGTGTATTTGGATATTTATTTTAAATCCATTTTTTCAAACAAATGCAATCAATTATTAAAGCAAAAGGTGTGACAATTTTACAAAAAGGGTATTAATCATTATAGCTTAAGCATACATTAGTATTCACGATGAGGACAAAACAAATACCTGAAGAATTTATTCATTTTCTCTGGAAATTCCGCATGCTTGCCCCTGAATTAAAAACTGTAAGTGGAGAAGCAATCAGTATTATTCACCCCGGTAATCACAATACTGATGCAGGCCCGGATTTCCTATATGCCCGCATCAGGATCAATAATACCCTTTGGGCGGGCAATGTGGAGATCCATGTAAAGGCATCAGATTGGTATCATCATAAACATGAAAGGGATGAAGCATACAGCAATGTCATCCTGCATGTAGTTGCCGAAAACGATAAAATAGTGACGGACTGGCACGGACAGGCATTACAAACATTATGTCTTGACAATGCATTCGACCCTGATCTGTTATGCCGTTATAAAGAAATAACAGAAAATCTCTTATGGGTGCCCTGCATGAATCTAATAAAAATGGCAGAACCACTCCATGTGTTAAGCAGGATAAGCGCCCTGGCAGTGGAACGGCTGGAAGACAAGTCGAAAAAGATATACCATGAATTAAAAATCTGTAACATGGATTGGGAAGAATGCTGTTATCGAATCCTGGCACAGCAATTTGGAGCAAAGATCAATACTGCTCCTTTTGAAATGCTATCCAAATCACTGCCTGTAAAGATCATCATGAAGTACCATCATGAGCTTTTTCAGTTAGAAGCATTGCTTTTCGGACAATCAGGATTATTGGGCATGCGCTTGTTCGGTCCTTATCCAAGAAGCCTGAAAAAAGAACACCGGTATTTATCTGACAAGCACCAGCTTACACCTATCCCGGGATACTTATGGAATTTTCTTCGTCTCCGGCCTGCAGGATTTCCCACTCTAAGGATCGCTCAGCTGGCAAAGCTTTATGAAAAACACCAGCGTGTATTCGGGGAGCTCCTGGAAATTGAAGATATAAAGACACTTATTCATTTCTTTGAGCTTGAGTCATCTTCCTACTGGGATGACCATTACCTTTTCGATCGGAAAAGCAGGAAAAAAAAGAAAAAATTCGGTAAACAAAGCATTCAGCTTTTGTTGATCAATGCGATTCTTCCACTTATCCACCTTTATGGTGAGCAGATGCATAAACCTGATCTGGCCATCCGTGCAATTGCTTTCCTCGAAGCATTGCCTCCCGAAGATAATGCAGTGATCCGCAGATGGGCTGAATCCGGAGTTGGTGCCAAAAATGCCCTGGAATCACAGGGTTTGCTACAGCTTAAAAATACAAGATGCGAGCAGAAGCTATGCCTGGAATGCAGCATCGGGCATCATTTGTTAAAACAAGCATTCTAGGAGGCAGACAGAAAGAATTCATATCTTTGCCTTGCTAAGTACAATAAAACAAAAGCTTGGAAACTTCCAGTAAAAAAAAGATCCTTACTGCCCTTATCATATTGATGATAATCATTATTGTTGGTGTGACAGGCTATATGATAATAGAGGGAGATGATTTCCTCGATGCCCTATACATGACTGTGATCACCACTTCAACTGTGGGGTTTGGAGAGATCCATAGGCTGAGCCCTCCAGGAAAAGTATTTACGATGTTTCTGATCCTGTCAAGTTTTGGAACTTATGCCTACGCTATTTCGATCATTACCACCTACTTTGTTGAAGGTCAAATGGCGGGATTTTTTATTGGAGGTAGCAGAAATAAATCAAAAGTCAGAAAAATGGACAAGCATATTATAATTTGCGGTTTTGGCCGAAACGGGCAACAGGCCGCACATGAGCTCATTGCCCATAGGCAAGCATTTGTAATCATCGACAACAATCATGATCTTATCATGCATCACCTGGGTAACGATTATCTTTTTGTGGAAGGGAATGCCACTGAAGATAATGTACTGGAAAAAGCAAATATTAAAACTGCAAGGGCACTGATCACAACCCTCCCAAATGACGCAGACAACCTCTTCGTTGCCCTCACCGCCAGATCTCTGAATCCCGACCTGATCATCATCAGCAGGGCATCCACCGAAAGTTCAGAAAAGAAACTGAAAATAGCCGGGGTTAACAATGTAGTCATGCCGGAACGAGTGGGCGGAGCGCATATGGCAACCCTGATAGCCAACCCTGACGTTATGGAATTCCTTGACAGGCTGTCGGTACATGGAGATGCCCCCACCAACCTGGAGGAGATCGTTTGCAGTGAACTCCCTCTACATGTGCTTGACAAGACCATCTATGAGATAGGGATCCGTAAAAAGACAGGTGCCAATATTATCGGGTTCAAAACTACGGACGGTGAGTTTATCCTTAATCCGTCTCCTGATCTCAAAGTATCCAAAGGCTCCAAGCTTTTTGTACTTGGAACGCCGGAACAAATTGCCAATATGAAAAAAATGATCAAGGCTGAATTATCCTGAGCAACGGATTCTGGTATCCTCTAGGGCTGCTTCTGTTCCAAACATGATGATTATATCTCCTCGTTTAAGATATGATTCCCCATGGGGGATAAATTTATAAATCCCCCGCTGGACAAGAATGAGCATACAATCTTTATGGAAATGGAATTCCTGGACCTGCATTCCTTCAACCTGCTTATTTGTAATGGTGATCTCCTCCACATTAAAAGTCTCATATGTATCAACCATTGCATGGTATGTCCCCGGCCGCAGGATCAGGTTTTCAATGGTGGCTGCCAGCGTGCGTCTGACGTCCATTATTTCAACATTCAGGCGTTTCAGCGCTTGTTCAATCTTTGCTCCTGTTGACTTGGAGATCAGGTTCTCATGATGAAACTCTTTTCGGATCATTTCACATATCCTGATATTTTCCTCATCATTCCCGGAATGTACGACAATATAATCAGAGGACTGAAGGCCCAGCTTCCAGTAAGTATGGACATCGGTGCCCTCCCCCATCACAACTGAAATGCCCTTTTGTTTTATTTCTTTATAGCGGCGTTCTTCATGTTCCACAATAATTACAGTTCGTCCGTGAACCTGCAATCGTCTTGCCAGCAGGACACCTGTACTGCTACCTCCTATGATCACCACTTTCCTTCCTTTTTTTCTGTCTATTGGATTAAGGTTGTTGTAGACCATAGGTGAGATGAGACAGGTAATCACTGCCATGATCACAAAGCTGGCATTGATCCCTTCCGTAATGGCCCCCAATCCAAGTCCTATTGTGGATGCAGCGATGATCAGGCTCAGGCGTGAAGCCATAAGAAAGCCTCCGGCAATAGCCCGCTTCCTGCCAAAGATCCTGGCCCACAGAAAAGAGGGAAGTACCTTGACCAAATATAGCAGGATCAGCAGCATGAGCAGAAAAGGGATCAGGGTGTTATCGAATTCGCCGAGGTGTGCGGGATCAAATTTCACTCCCACCATGATAAAAAACACCGGGATAAAGAAGCCAAAGCCCATCCCATCAAGCTTAATCATTAACAGAGACCTCTCCTTATGTAAAAAGAAAGACAGTAAAAGTCCGCTCAGAAAAGCACCCAGAAGGATCACCTCCTTTCCCAGTATTTGCGCCAGTACAACAAAGACAAGGATGAGCAGAAGGGTTCCCCTGATACTGATTTGTGATGCAGCATGCGAAAGCTGAAATGTGATCTTGCGGAAAATTGTTGTTTCCAACTTTCGTCCAAGGATATAAAAAATATACACCAGGATGAAAAGGGCAAAGACGAGTAATAATTCAGGCCTGAATCCTTTGCCTATTATAAATGCTGTGAATGTAAAGAGCAGTATGCTCAGGATATCTGCAACCGCTGCGGCCATGATCAGCATTTGACCGTAATGACCAAGGGTCTCGCCCCTGTTCTTCAAAACAGGAAAGATGATTCCCACCGAAGTGGTGACCATGATCAGGGAGAAATACCAAACATTAGGAACAAAAACTATTGCTGACAATGCAGTGGCACCGGCATATGACAGGCTAAGGGTAAGTATAAAAAACACGAGTCCGACCAGGAGTGGGTTCTTGAGAAATCCTGGCAAGTTTAGCTTTCTTCGGGGAAATGAAGCAATAATCTGATCGGTGTTGATCTCAAGACCACTCAGGAACATCAGAAATATAAATCCCGTAAGAGCAAGGAATTCCAGTATTTCCATGCTTTCGGCACTGCTTTGAACAAGCAAATATCTGCCTATGAAAAATCCGGCAATGATCTCTAAGATCACAGCCGGGATACGCTGAAGACGCATCACAGATAACAGCATGGGAACCAACCATGCAATTGCGACTACGATCAGCAATGGAAGGTACTCAAAATCAAAGGATATGTTCAATAAATAGGTACCCAATTTAAACTATTTAGAACGATTATTTACAGTAAATATACAAAGAATTACATTTTAGACTTGCAAGGATTTTTTATTTTAGCTGCTCTTAAGCAAAAAACTATGCATCCTATCCTGCAGACTATAGATGATGGCATACAGCTTTATAACAACTATGTAGGTGTTTATGCAGTACTGGCTATGCTGGTTCCCACCGGCATTTACTTCATCATCAGGCTGAAATTTTTAAATATTACCAAGCTCTGGCATGCGATCAGGGTCGTAGCAGGAAAATATGACAGAAAAGGAGACAAGGGCGATGTCAGTCATTTCAAAGCTTTGACCACTGCCCTTTCCGCAACCGTCGGAACGGGTAATATCGTTGGTGTTTCTCTTGCCATTTACTTTGGAGGCCCTGGTGCCATATTCTGGATGTGGATCACCGGTTTTCTGGGAATGATCCTGAAGTATTCTGAATGTACCCTGTCTCTTAAATTCAGGAAATTCAATTCAGACGGGAGTGTCTCAGGCGGGCCCATGTACTACATGGAATACGGTCTGAAAAAAAAATTGGGCAAAGGTGCCAAAGTTCTTGCAGTCATTTTTGCCATTGCCACGATCCTATGCTCTCTTGGTACAGGGAACATGGCCCAGGCCAATTCCATAACCGGGGCCTTATTCACAAGCTACAACATCGAGACATGGCTATCAGGTATGGTAATCACTTTCCTGGTTTTACTGGTCATTGTTGGGGGCATTAAACGCATTGCTGAAGTCACCTCCCTACTGGTTCCTTTCATGGCCATACTGTATTTTATCGCTGCCGTGACTGTGCTGGTTGTCTTGTACCAGGACATTCCTACAGCTTTTCGCCTGATTTTCTATGATGCTTTCCATGGTGAATACGCAAAAGAAGCCGGACTACTGGGTGGATTGTTCCTGGCTATGACATGGGGAATCAGAAGAGGCCTTTTCTCCAACGAGGCAGGGCAGGGTTCTGCAGCAATTGCTCATGCTGCAGCCAAAACTGAATATCCTGCAAGGGAAGGACTTGTTGCTTCACTGGGGCCATTGGTGGATACCCTGATCATTTGCACCCTTACTGCCCTGGTGATCATCATAACAGGAACCTGGAGTACGGACATCATGGGAGTAGGCATGACCATACAGGGAATGAAAACCGGGCTGGGAAATATCGACATGCACCACTGGGCAGAGCATGTTGTCACCATGGGACTGGTACTTTTTGCCTTTTCTACTGTGATCAGCTGGTCATATTACGGAACCCGGGCTGCCAACTACCTGCTGGGCGAAAAATATATCAAGCCTTATCGCTACCTGTATGCCGCTTTTGTTTTTATGGGTTCGGTATTCGGAATTGAGCTGGTCTGGCATTTCGTGGATATGGTCATTACCTTTATGACTATTCCAAACCTTATCGCACTGCTCCTGCTTTCCGGAGTGATCGTGAAGGAGACAAAGAAGTATTTTGATGAGATGAAAAAACTTAAGAGTTCCTAGTGCCTAATGCCTAATGCCTAGTGATTAGTGGAAGTGTAGAGTTAATATTTAAAAAGTTTAAAATTGATCAATAAAGTTTATATAAAAAAAGGACTGGCAAGGCTTTTATTGGCTTTTACCTTTCTTTTTCTTTTCGTAGTTTCCGGATACTCTCAGGCTGAAAATGCTGTAGATTCGAGTCTTAATGCAAGGGAGGAGCTTACCCTCAGCCAACGGATCAACAATACTTTCACTCCCATGGTCGATGCCATGGCTGAGGTTCTTTTCTGGGATCCGTTTTCATGGGCAGGAATATATGATAAAAATGTCTATGATGCCCAGGGTGAGATTGTCCTGGATAATGAAGGTGAACCTGTTACTGCCCCACTGAAGCTGATCGTGCTCTGGCTGATCTTCGGGGGAATATTTTTCACTGTTTTTATGCGATTTATCAACTTCCGGGGGATCAGGCAAGCCATCCAGCTTATACGTGGAAAATATGACCATCCGGATGACCCTGGAGAGGTAACCCATTTTCAGGCATTGACCACCGCGCTGTCTGCAACGGTGGGTCTCGGAAATATTGCAGGTGTGGCCATCGGGATCACCATTGGCGGGCCCGGAGCAACTTTCTGGATGATCCTGGCAGGCTTGATCGGAATGTCGTCGAAATTCGTAGAGTGTACGCTGGGTGTTAAATACAGAAAGATCAACAAGGAGGGGGTAGTATCAGGAGGCGCCATGTATTACCTCAAATACGGCTTGAAAAAGAAGGGACTTGGCCTTCTGGGCATGGTGCTTGCATTCCTTTTTGCAGTCATGCTAATTGGTGGTGCACTTGGTGGAGGAAACATGTTCCAGGCGAACCAGGCTTTCAAGCAATTCGAAATTTTCTTTCCCGCTATGGAAAACCATGGTGTGTGGTATGGTGTGGGAATGGCCTTCCTGGTGGGTATTGTGATCATAGGGGGCATTAAAAGCATTGCCAGGGTCACCTCCAGAATCGTCCCTTTCATGGGCTTTCTTTATATTTTAACTGCCCTGGTCATCATTGGGATGAATATCTCCAATACAGGAACGGCATTTCAATTGATCTTTGACGGGGCTTTCTCTCCGGAGGCATTGAAAGGCGGGTTTATCGGCGTACTGATCTATGGTTTCCAGCGGGGAGCCTTTTCTAATGAAGCAGGTATCGGGAGTGCCTCCATTGCACACTCCGCAGCAAAAACTAAAGAGCCGGTCAGTGAGGGAATTGTTGCCTTGCTGGAACCTTTTATTGATACGGTGATCATCTGCACCATGACCGCCCTTGTGATCATTTTCAGTGGATACTGGGATGACCAGAGTGGACTGTTAGGGGTACAATTGACATCTGCTGCTTTCAATTCAGTGTTTCCCTGGTTTCCTTATTTGCTGCTCATTGCAGTTACCCTTTTTGCTTTTTCCACGCTGATCTCCTGGTCATATTATGGATTGAAAGGCTTTGATTATTTATTAGGTGGTTTCGGGAAAAAGATCTTTGGCAACAGGAAGGTCACCAATGTAATATTTCAACTTATATTTCTGGCATTCATTATTATAGGTGCATCCTCCGATATAACAGCGGTCCTGGATTTTTCTGATATGATGATCCTGTACATGGCCTTTCCGAATATCATTGGGCTGATGATCCTGGCTCCCGAAGTACGAAGGGATCTGATATCTTATATGAGGCGGCTGAAAACCGGGGAAATTAAAAAAAACCGCTAAAATAAACACCTCACC
>JAIOSQ010000020.1 GCA_021107535.1 Bacteroidales bacterium
ATGCCCAATTCGCAGGATATTCACCAGGATCACAAAACCATATTTGAGGAAGGGCGACGTGCATTCAAACATTGCAGCATGCTGGGTTATGAGCTGCCCTGGAACAGCTTAAGCTTCACTTCAAATTTCCATATTAAACTCTCGCAGGAGGATCTTAATCTCAAATGGAAGGCCATCTCTGCCTATAAATCACAGGAGATCAGGGCTTACAAATCTGAAGATTTCTTTATAGGGCTCGCCAGAGTCCGGGGGATGCAGGTGGGTACTGAATATGCCGAAGCATTTGAGCTGATCCGCTGGGTATTATAATTTTCCTTTTACTTCTTCTATCAATGATAGGGTAGCTGGGTCTTTGAGCTCCGCAATATCCTGTATGGCCCAGTCCGGATCGAAGGGCACCATGTCAATAAGTTTATGATCAGGGTCGAACAGCACAAAAGAATTGCGGTTTGCATCGATGGTGATGATGCAATCATCCAGCGGGGCAGAATTCTGCAGCCATTCCATCTCTCCAAGCTCAGCAGCTTTCCCCGGGAGGGAAGCGAATGAATATACTTCATCACCGGCAGACATGAGTACTTCACCGGTTGCAGTACTGGTAGCCATATAGGTATCCCTGTAATTTCTTCCACCGTGTGGGCTCTTCATGCCATCAATGATCTTTTCACTTCTCCCATTTTGCATATCAATGCCATATACCGCACCTTCATGAAAAAATGTTGCAAGTAGCTTATTTTCTTCCAATGTATCATATACTACGGAATTGATAAAGGCCGCACGATTGGCCGTTGGCAAGCTTTGATTCTGCGGGTCGTTGATAAACAGATGCTTTATTCCGGCATCTTCGTATGCTGAGGCTACTTCCTTCTGTCGTGTAAGAAAAATATCTTCTCCACTCTGGGGATCGAAGCCTTTGTTAAAGCCATTTTCCCAGGCAAACCATTCCCAGGATCTTTCGCGCTTATGCAAGTTGTATTCGAAAATACAATCGAAACCCGAAGAACTCACCAGCAGATGCTCAGGGCTTTTCTGTTTGTCGAATTGCACGGTGTGGATGTAGCTGAACCATGGATCTTCGATCATACTCACCCTGCCGGGGCTAAAAATATGAACCGTATTTTCGGAAGAAACGGCCAGCATGTTTTCAGCAATGTCAATACCCCTGGGCTCCGGCAGATAAGCAAGAATATCACTTTTGGTGATCCGGCCTGCACTGATCTCAATAAATACAAGGCCTCCCCGGGTCACCTCCCTGCGTTCAACACTACCGATCCTGCCTGTCTTGCTTTTACGGGATTTCAAATAGCGGGCACGGATCTTCTGAAGGTCAAAACTCTTTACGGTCACCAGGAACATCTTCGGTGCGTAGAAATTTTGATTTCGCCTGTATGTCGAAAGATCAATTCTCATCACGGCCTTTGGTCATTTCATGCATGATATCTGCCAGTTTCCCTGCCGATGAACGGCGCGAATATTTATTCAGCACAGCAGTGTCCTGTTTGGGCAAACTCCCATGATCTTTCTCCCACTTCCTGTAATATCCAAGTAATAATCGCTTAAACCCATCCTTATCATCATATTCAAGCATACTGTCACGGGCAGTGTCTTCCAGGATCGCGGAAGCATCTCCACCGGTGGGCCCGACAGAAATTACCGGCCTTCCTGATGCAAGGTATTCAAATAATTTTCCAGTGATGATCAACTTATTGTTGCGAGACTGAGGCACCACAAAAAACAGCAGCACCGAGCCTGACATCAGGCGGGTGACCTCCTGGTGAGGTACATAGCTTATCAATTCGATATTCTCCGACAAACCTTTTTCCTTGAAATATCCGGGAACAATCCCATCAACATTTCCGACGAAGCTCAATACAAAATTCTTCCTGAATCCCTCTTCTTCAGCGATCAGTTCGCTGATCGCATCCCAGATAAGCGGCACATGCTGGTTGGGCTTAAAATTCCCGGTATAGGTAAGCCTGAACCTGCCATCAGATCCACCGGCAATCCCGGAGGGTTCCATATCTGCCAGATCAAATCCGTTCAGCACCACCTCAATATGCGGATTGCGGTCACTGAATTCCTTTTTCATTCCGGGGCTGACAACCGTTAGCACATCGGCATTGCCCAGGACATAGTCTTCGTATTTTTTATCCTTCCTTTTTGTCGCTTCGGTTCGCGGCAGCATATCATTGTAATAAACGGTAGTCCATGGGTCCCTGAGGTCGGCAAGCCATTTGATCCCGATTTTTCTTTTGATCTTCAAGCCAGCGAGATGGGTGCTGTGTGGCGGGCCTGTGGTCACGATCATGTCAATATTCTTATCGCTGATGATCTTCATGGCTTCCTTGTATGCAAATGGGATCCAGCCCTTCCTGGCATCAGGAATAAAAAAATTGGATCTTATATACATGGACAGACGGTCGAGCAATGATTTTTCCTTATTGATGTTGATGAGGGCCACCGATACAGAACCGTCTTTTTTCCCTTTCAGCATGTTGTAGATACGGAAAGGGTCACGGCTTCTGGTTTTATATACCGGAATGCCTTCCGGAACTTCTTTGAGCAGTTGTTCATCAAGAGCGGAGTAGGTTCCGTCCCTGACCGTAAGTATATGTGCTCTCCACCCGAACTCCTCCAGGTATTTCGCGAACTTCAGCCAGCGTTGCACACCGGGCCCTCCTGCGGGAGGCCAGTAGTAGGTTAGTATGAGGACGGATTTCATTTTTCTGGATACTGGATACTAGATACTGGATACTGGATACTGGATACTGGATATCTGATCTCTAATAAATTCATCATTCATTACTTAAAACTCTTCACTTTCACTCATCACCAGGCATTAGGAGCTCGGCACTATGCACTCATTAAAGCTTTTTTCTGATTTCAACAACTGCATAAACTACAATTAACAGCAACAGCAGCACACTGCTTGCCAGGCTGATTGATTCTCCGGTGCTGTATATTGTGGGTTCAAACTTAAACTCGACGATATGGTTCCCTGCCGGGATAACCATGGCACGCAAGGTCCAGTTTGCCCTGAAGTGAGGTTTCAATTGGCCATCAACATAAGCATTCCATCCTGCCGGATAATAAACCTCTGAGAATACCGCCAGCTGATCCGAAGAAGTATTGCTGGTATAAGTCAGATGATTTGGTTTATAATCGGTAAGTGCAATGCTTGCAAATGTATCAGGCTGAAGGATAATTTCACCCAGTTTATCCCTGAAACGTTCATCTATGACAGCTGTGACAGCAGGATTGATATCACCCACGGCGATGATCTCTTCATCGGCATTCTGCACATATTCATAATCTTTCACGAACCAGGCAGGACCCAAAGTATATGGGTTCATGATGGGAGCAGGGCCTGCATTGGACATGATAATAAAGTACTTGGTATTGAGCATATTCAGCACAGGGAGGTTTTTTAGAACATTTTCAATCTTCTGTGGATCGGCTTCAGTCCTGAGTGTATTGAACAGGCGATTCATTTCAGGCTCAATCTGGAAGTTGATGAGTTCCTGGTAACGCTTTAGCTTTGCGCCATGATAACCCCCAATGGAATGATGGAAGAATGAAGTGCTGGCATCCCTGAATGGAGTTACGGTGAGATTAAGTACCCGGAATCCGGTTTCCCGGTCACGCATGATCTCTTTGTCTGCTTCGGAGGGCTTGAAAGGGTTTTCAACCACTGCACTTCTTACAAAATTATCGTCATTTAAATATCTCTTATCTACTGCCCACATATCGATGAGCACAAGAAGGGCAATCCCTGCGATGGCATAGGCAGCTTTGATCTTGCTTTTCAGGTACAACCAGATAAGGCCGGCTACCAGTAGAATGAAGACAATTGAACGCACAGTGTCGATCCTGAAGATCCGGATTCTATCATCCACAAGGGCATTGCGCAGCCAATCAGGCCATTCTGCCATTATTTGGGCATCCATCGGAGAATTAAAACTAAAAAAGACTGATGGAAGGATAGCGAGGATCAGCAGTATCCCGCCCAGGATATATACGGTATATTTTAAACCATTCATCAGGACCTTTTTGTCGATGCTGTTATCGAAGACCTTGGATAAAGCAAGGATGCCAAGGAAAGGCATTGCAAGTTCTGCCATCACAAGGGTCATGGATACTGCTCGAAACTTGCTATATCCGGGAAAATAATCAAGGAAGAGATCCGTAAGCCACATCATGTTCTTTCCCCAGGATAGCATGATTGAGAGGATGGTTACCGTCAGCAACCACCATTTCAATTTTCCTTTGATCACAAAAAGGCCGAAGATAAACAGGAAGAAGATGATGGCACCCACATACACAGGCCCGGAGGTAAAAGGCTGATCACCCCAGTATAAAGGGAATTGCTGTTTGACGAACTTTTTTGCCTCAGTCTTCCTGGATCCATTATCAATCAATGCTTTATAAACTTTTGAGCGTTCACTCAGTTGACCGTATGATGCTCCGCCCATAAAATCGGGAATCAATAATGTAATGGTCTCACTAAGGCCGTAACTCCATGCAGTAATGTAATCCCGGTCGAGGCCGGAAGTTTTATTTTGCTCATTATCAGTCAATTCTGACTTACCACGGGTGGTATAGCCTGTGTGATCAGACGAGATCCAGAGGCTGGTAGCATGCGTACCCACTGCCAGCAGTGCAGCAATGAAGAGTACGCCGGTAGCTTTCAGAAAGTGGTTCCAGTTCTTGTTGCGTATGGTTTCTACCAGTTCATAAATTCCATAGATCAGAATAATGATGAAGAGGTAATAGGTGATCTGGAAATGGTTGGCCGAGATCTCCAAAGCCAGAAAGAAAGCCATTAGCAGGGCACCGGCAATATACTTACCGCGATAAGCCAGGATGATCCCGGCCAATACGGGGGCCATATAAGAGACAGCCGCAGCCTTGGAATTGTGGCCCGCTTCAATGATAATAAAGAAGTATGAAGAAAATGCAAATGCCATGGCGCCAATGGCAGCTATCCAGGGCTTGACCCTGAGTACCAGCATCAGGATGAAGAAACCCAGGAAATAAAGAAAAACCTGATTGGCAGGATGGGGCAGCCCCAATTGCAGTACCTTATGGATCCTCTTAAACAAATTGCCGTCAAACTGCATAGAAATGAAGTAAGCGGGCATCCCCGAAAACATATTATTGGTCCAGAGGGTTTGCTCTCCTGTCATTTTTCTAAAATCCGTAATTTCCTTCGACATCCCCTTAAGGCGGTCAATGTCACCCTGTTTCAGCTTCTTCCCCTCAAGGGTAGGTGAAAAATAGATGACACTGATCAGAATAAAGATCAGGATGGCAGCAAGGTAAGGGATATACTTTTTGTAATTGAGTTGTTCCATTATATCGATATTATGGTGCCGGGTACCAGGTACCGGATACCGGGTAAAATATTTTAAATTTCAGATTCCAAATCAAATTATACATACAGAATTGTAAAAACAGAATTGTAAATTTTATTCATCCACTTCCTCAAAATCGACATACTCCCCCATATTCTCGCCGGAACCTTTTTTATCTTTATCGGGAATATGATCGATACTCACTTTTCCTTCCCTGTCCTTCTTTTCTTTCAGGTCATCAGGATTGAGGCCCATCTGTTCCATCATTTTCTTTTGTTTCCGCTTCACCCAGTATAAGAGAAGCCTGGGGAAGAGATACCTGAAAAACAAGGAAAACCCGAA
>JAIOSQ010000121.1 GCA_021107535.1 Bacteroidales bacterium
AAACTGTCGCTATAATCGTAGGTAACTTTAGGCCTTATCAAAGCATCGCCATAATTAAGCCCGACATATGAAAACAGTTCGAGATGCAAGGTTTCCCGCATTGCATCGTAATGGGCAAGGAAGGTCATGGTGTTGCCAAATTCTTCTTCAGTAATAAAATCATTATAATCCATGATATATTTCTGGATAAACTGAGCACTTAGTTTCAGGTTACCGATACCATAATCAAGCCCGACAACATAATGCAAATAATCCTTTTGTGTGAGCGCTCCCTCTGCTGTTGGGTCAGCCGTTTGCAAGTATTTACCATTGTAATAAGCGGCTTCACCACGAAGTACAAAACCCTTAATATCAGTAGTAAATGAACCACCGGCAACTGTTAAACGGTGATGATCAGGAGTAATTAGTAATCCGGTAAGTATTGGATTGCCCATTGAATCCATTTCAAATTCCTTTTCCGTATACATACTTGCAGTTTGATCCCATGTATATGCCCCCATCAAATCAAAGTCGATGGCAGAGGAGGATAATGAATACTTCAAATAAACCTCACTGTTTTCCAGACTGGGGTTTATATTTTCCTTTGAATAATCAAAAGTTGGCGGAGCCGGAAATTCAGGTGGTTTAAACCATATTGAGCCCGGCGCCGGAAACTCATTGCCGGCATAAATTGGTTTCCAGATGGCTTCGATGGTGCTGTTGCCAAAATAATAATTAATTTTTGCAGCATAAACGCCTATTCTGATCTCGTCAAAGTCGGGCAGCAGGAACTCGCTAAGATTAAGCGGTGAAACAATATCGGTGATAAAAACCCCATCGGCTTTTCCCCAAACAATTTGCTGTTTCCCTATACGGATGTCTACATTGTCAAAATACAAATCGAGATAAATTTCCCGCATTCGAAAATCAAGGCTGTCAATACCATAAAGATAAAACATAGGGTTGGCTTTAAAGGCCACCCGGTCGCCCATTTTTTCAAAATTTATATTGAGGGTGTTTTGCAGCATATTTAAATTGCCATTATTATACTGTATCCCTGTGTAATTCCTTACAAAACCATTTATGTCAACATTTTGTGACTTTACACTAATGGCAAAGCTGATGGCAATTAGTATGATTGTTATTCTTTTCATAATTTAATTAATGATACAATGCTTGTAATTGATTGATGCTGAATAATTGAACCATTACATAATTGTATATTTGATTTATAATCCCCTCATCATGATCCGTTCGGTAAATTTAGAATCGGAAATTCCGGTGTTTATATTGATGTTACTCAGAACCATCCTTGTTTTATGATTTTTCTGAACGTTGTGCATTTCAGAATTTGTTATGATCAAAAAGCCTGAGATTTCTTCAAATTTCTTAATCTTTAAGGTTTTCAGCAATTCTTCATCTTCGTCATAGAATTCTTTTTTTAGCCCAATGAAGTTATCTTTCCTGATCCATGTAATGGTTTTGGAGTACATATAATCTTCATCTTTAGAGATGCTTTCCACCACATAATAATCAACCCCATCAATGGCTTCCTCACGCAGAAGCTGATGGGTGTCGTCATCAATTTTGCGGTTTCCCAAGTCGTCATAGGTGAAATCCGATCCCATGAAATAATCGCTTTTGCTGTCGCTGGAAATCCTTTTTACCTTTTTTAAGGCTGGAAGATAAATCCACTGATCATCGTTTTTATCCGAATCGTAAGTCCAACTCATGAATGAAGTGTTTTTTACATCGGCAGGCGACTGGAAGAACATGATGTTTTTTTCCATTTCACCCATGTCTTTTGTAAACTGTTTGATATTTCTGATTCTTTCCTTTCCGCTTTTATTTATTAAAGTCATTGTCAAGTTAGAAGTCTGGTCATTACCTTCAGGACGATTGTAGACTTTTTCTATAATTTCCCTTGCTGTCATATCTTGAGCCATTCCCTGATAGCTCATTGAAACGATGATTGCAAATACTGATATCAGGATTTTTAAGTTTTTCATATTTTTTCATTTTAATTGTTTTTAATTGAACACAGATGACACGGATTTGACTGATTTACACTGATCTTTATCTGTGACTATCCGTTTAATCTGTGTCATCCGTGTTCTCCTTTATTGATTATTTTTTAAAATATATTTTTGAAACATTAAGCAATACAAGCATAATGCTAAGCGTACCCACAAAACTTGTGAACATGTTTAGCGAGACCAGTGCTCCCAGTTCACGGTTGGGTGGGAATACAGAGAACAACAATACCAAAAAGCCTGCAATTACAACAATGGCATTAAAGCTGATTGCCCTACCTGAATGTGCCATGGTTTTTTGGGCAGTTAGCAGCTTGTTCCCCGTATTAATCGCGTTTAATTTATATTGCTCAATGAAATGTACTGCGTAATCAATCCCGATACCGATGGCAATACTTGAAAGCAATGCTGTTGTGGTACTTAAGGGAATGTCTAAAAACCCCATGATCCCAAAACTGATAAGGGCTGTAACTGCAATAGGGACAGCTCCTATCAATCCCAGTTTGATATTTTTAAACATAATTCCCAATAGAATAATTACAATGATCAACGACAGGATCAGGCTCATGATCTGCCCTTCGAGGATCAGGTCGGTAAAAACCAGCCCCTTATAACCACTGCCTGCATAGTTGATCGTAATGCCATTTTCCTCAAAATCATCCTCAAAGCTGTTTATTACTGCCAATGCTGCATTAATGTCTTTGGAATTATCACTGTTAAGCTGGAGATTTACATTCAGTTTTGATTATTCATAGTCAACAACCTGATTCAGGTTTTCCGGATCTCCCGACAGTTCGTAGAGCAAAAGGTATTGAGCGATCATGTTTTTGCTTTCCGGGATGGTATTAAACTCTTCCTTGTCGGCGTTCATTACTTTGTTCATCCGGTTTACAT
>JAIOSQ010000135.1 GCA_021107535.1 Bacteroidales bacterium
AATCCATCTTCATCGACAACATGGTGTTCGCATACTTTTTGGGTATGTGTTCCTATCTTGCTGTATCGAAGACGGTAAATACCTCTGTGGGCCTTGGAGTTGCTGTGATCTTTGTTTTGGGGATCACAGTTCCGGTAGATTACCTGCTGAATGAATATCTCCTGGCAGATGGCGCACTTGTCTGGCTCGATCCGAGCTTTGCAGATGTTGACCTGAGCTTTCTGTCATTCATCATGTTCATCGCCGTGATCGCATCCATGGTGCAACTGGTGGAGATGGTCATTGAGAAATTCTCACCGGCCCTCTATTCTTCACTGGGTATCTTCCTCCCCTTGATCGCTGTGAACTGTGCCATTCTTGGTGGTTCATTGTTCATGCAGGAAAGGGAGTACCAGAGTATTGCCGAAGCCACCTCATTCGGTCTTGGCTCGGGTGTGGGCTGGTTTATTGCCATCGTAGGTATTGCAGCTATCCGTGAAAAGATACGCTATTCAAATGTTCCGGCTCCGCTTCGCGGACTGGGAATTACATTCATCATCACCGGCCTTATGGGCATGGCCTTTATGATGTTTATGGGTATTCAACTTTAGTAGAAAATTTATCAAAAAGTATAAAATATGCTTTTAGTCGGAATAGGACAAGTCATTATCGCCAGCATCGTCATCTTTTTGCTTGTGATCATCTTTCTGGTTGCCATGCTTCTGTATGCCAGGAAAAAGCTTACACCACAGGGTGAAGTCACCTTGACCATCAATGATGAAAAAAAGCTGGTCGTGAATCCGGGTTCAACCATTTTATCCACACTTGCAATAGAAAAGATCTATCTTCCCTCTGCGTGTGGAGGCGTAGGAACCTGTGCCATGTGTAAATGCCAGGTGCTGGAAGGCGGTGGTTCCATCCTGCCAACAGAGGTTGGGTTTTTCACGCGTAAGGAACAACAGAACAACTGGCGCCTGGGATGCCAGGTGAAAGTGAAAGAGGATATGAGCATTGTCATTCCACCTGAGATCTTCGGGATCAAGAAATGGGAATGTGAAGTGGTATCAAATCGTAATGTAGCTACTTTCATCAAGGAGTTTGTTGTGAAACTGCACGAGGGCGAAACCCTCGACTTTCGCTCAGGAGGATATGTCCAGATCGATGTTCCCAAATGCGTAGTAGAATATAAGGATATGGATGTAGATGAAGAGTATCGGGAAGACTGGGATAAATTCAAAATGTGGGATCTGAAGATGAAGAACCCCGAACCGATCTATCGTGCCTATTCTATGGCCAACCACCCTGCTGAAGACAACATCATCATGCTCAATATTCGTATTGCCACACCGCCTTTCGACCCGAAATCAGGTGGTTTTAGGAAGGTGAACCCTGGTATTTGCTCTTCATATATTTTTTCCAGAAAAGCGGGTGATAAGGTTACCATCTCCGGCCCTTACGGAGAATTCTTCATTAAAGATACCGACAAAGAGATGATGTTTATTGGTGGTGGTGCCGGAATGGCGCCCATGCGTTCACACATCTTCGACCTCTATAAAACAAGGAAAACAAAGCGTAAGTCTACTTTCTGGTATGGTGGCCGTTCACTCAGGGAACTGTTTTATGTGGATGAGTTCCAGGCGCTGGAAGAACAGAACCCGAACTTCAAGTTCAATATCGGCCTGTCGGAACCCGTACCGGAAGACAATTGGAAAGGTTATATAGGCTTCATCCACCAGATGGTGATCGATGAATATCTGAAAAACCATCCCGAACCGGAAGAGATCGAATACTACCTCTGCGGGCCTCCCTTGATGAACGATGCCGTGCTGAAAATGCTCGACGACTATGGCGTTCCGGAGGAGATGATCGCTTTTGATGATTTTGGAGGCTAGAACCACAAACCTCTATTATATATTTCAGACCTCTTCGCTTTTTGCGGGGAGGTTTTTTTTAGGTGTTGGGTGTTGGGTGTTGAGTGTTGGGTTAGTTTTTAAGTTATAAATTTTAGATTAATTCATCTGTCAACATTACTCATTCATCCTTACCAATCTCCATTAATCAGTAATCATTAGGATATCATTATTAAGAGTGTTAGGTGAATTTTTCAACTATCCACTTTTACTTCCAGATAGGCACTAGCCACTCGGCACTCGGCACTAGGAACTAGGACCTTCCTCTCCCCTTTTTCTTCCTGTTTTGTTATAAACATTTTCAGTGTTTTCATATCTGATTTTTTCGTATCTTAGTTCGGATAAAAACCCAAATTTGCCGGCAATGCCCATACCGCCGGTACCTGACCAAACGTATTAACAAACCAACACACATTAATTAAATATTAACCATTAATAATGGAGGTTATTTATGCAATACAAAAAGCTATTATTAAGTGCAATACTCTTGACAGGACTTGGCCTGGCAGGATTGCAGGCCCAGGAAGCAGTACTTGCTGCAGGCGGTGATGCTTCGGGCAGCGGAGGCTCAATAAGCTATTCCGTTGGACAGGTGACATACACCACTTCTACAGGAACAAACGGATACTCTGTTGCCGAAGGTGTACAGCAGCCCTATGAGATTCAGACTCCCACAGGCCTGGATGAAGCCCCGGGCATTCAACTTGAATGCCAGGCTTACCCAAATCCGGCAAAAGATCATTTGACTTTGAAAATTGATGCTTCGACTTCCATCGGCCGCCAAAGGCTTGCCGACGGCACAGCGCTCAGCATCCAATCAATGGAATATCAGCTTTATGATATGCAAGGAAATCTTTTGGAAAACAAAAAACTCACCGGCAACGAAACCACTATTTCAATGGAAAAACTCGTTCCGGCAAGCTATTTCCTAAAAATTACAAGTAATCAAAAAGAAATAAAAATATTTAAGATCATTAAAAATTAAATATTATGAAAACAAAAATTTACAAATTAAGTGCAGTATTAATCATCATAATGGCAAGCCTGCTGATCAGTTCACCAATTTTCGCCCAGGCATTTGAAAAAATAAGCTATCAGGCGGTAATCAGGGATGCAAATGATAATTTGGTTACCAACCAGACCATTGGCATGCAAGTAAGTATTTTAGTTGGTGCCGGAACGGCATAT
>JAIOSQ010000120.1 GCA_021107535.1 Bacteroidales bacterium
AGCACATCAGTAGTTGTTTCCGCTCCTGCCAGGATAGGCCTTAATGCTGAAACCGTGGCACGACGAACATCACCATCACGGGCAATAAGATCCAAAAGCATCGCACGATTACTATCCACAAAATTTGTAACTACTCTACCACGCTTGCTCAGCAAGATGCGACTTTGAACATCTCTCGAGATCCCTGCATAGAACCCTCTTTTACCATATAATTTCTTGTCTGTTCCAGTGAATAAAGCAGGACTATAATATTTGGGTGTTCTCAGTGCCATTGCTGATAAAGCTATCAATCTGGTTTCTTTATCCTTACTCATAACTGATTCGGATTCTGATTCAAATAATGAATCCAGAAAAGCAGAAAAGGCACCACTGCAAAGCGTTGCTAAATTTAATTGACTGAAAACATTTTGAATTTTACACTCAATGCCATGTGTCCCACCCCCGGCAAAGTGCAAGCCTACAACCGGCTTAATTTCAGTGTTTGGCAAAAAATCCTGTGAAAACACAAGAGAGCCTGAATCACCTCCAGCTGACCAATCAAGACTTGGGGCCCGGTTATCAACCCTGAAACAATCTGCAAACGGACGTCCGCTAACATACCCTGCCCAGTCATTATCTGTAATCTCCCCATATGTATGTTCTGTAGTCCGGCCATATTTTTCGACCAACATGTCATCTGCTGGTTCGGCAATAGCATACACTGCCGGACCAATTTCAAGAACCCTGAGATCATAAATCGCAGAACTGTCGGGTTCACCTATGGAACAATCAACAATATTTGGATGGGCAGGATCATTGGTTCTTGCAATACCCCTTTTCACCTCTCCAATTCTGTCAGAGACGCATGTACCTTCATCTTCCACAGGCCCGGGTTGCATAATACAATCACCCGCAGTATGGCCAAAAACATGGTCATTCGATAACATTACAATAGTATCATCATCGTTATCCCAAACCCATCCTCCAATTGTACCGGTTTCATGAGGATTACCTATACTAATCCCGCCAGGTACCGGGCGTGTTCTGTCTTTAGGATTAATCGGTTGAAATTGAGCAGGTGGAGTTTCAATAATATCAGTGACTATTTCAATATCTTTATTCTCATTTCTAGAAAAGAAAGGTATTTTTTTCGGGACTTTCTCTTTTGACTTAAGATATTTAATTGGCTGCTTTTTTGCGACATAGATCCTAAGGGCAAATTTATTAGTAACCTTACCCTTTACAATTTTTCGTCCAATTCCATAACTATGGGCTCCCAACTCTGAAAGCATTTCAATACTGGTTTCTGAAGTCTTGAATTCACGTATTAATGCAATTTCAGAATGGTGAGACTTTCTTTTTTGAATCATAACTTTTTTCCCTTTTTAAATTAATTTTTTAGTTTTTAATACATTAAATAAACCGCCCCTCCCCGTGTTCCCGGAGAGGGATCAGTTTTTCTTTATGCTTCATATCTTACAAATCATTAATGATCTTCACAGACTCAAAATGCCAGGCTTCATGACCATCAGCGTCATGATTCACGATGGAATTATCCCTGACATACAATCTGATGGTATAAGGACATGATTCACCGCGATAGATTAATGGATCGGCAGCAGGCACATATGGAGTAGGCGCTGTACCTCCATCCAGTAACGTGATATCCCAGATTGCCAGTTCTTCGGCATTAGCATCCGCTGGAATGGGCACTGGAGGTGTAGCCGGTAATGCTGGAACACGATTAGGAATATCCAGTGTCACATTATTCCATAATCCAAACTGTTTATGGAACTTGAGGTTATAAAAACCAAAATTATCGTTGGGTGCAACGGCAGGCCACCAGGCCTCGTCAATCACGGGATCCCATGCCAGGCCCACGATCCGTATCTTTTCATATTTGCTCATCGAGAGATCTTTACACTCGGGAAGTTCTTCCCAGGCATTGGTTTCTTTGTTAAACCACTGGAACTTGACGATCTTACCTTTTATAGGATGATTATCCAACCAGATATGCTGAATGTCATGATAAGAATGCCCGGCTGTATCTTCTGCTGTCAGCAGAAGACTGTAACGACCGCTACCTGCTGCACCACTGTTCCATGCGCCAGGTTTTAACTTAGGATAGGTGGTGCCTCCTATGGTGATACTTTTCCAGCTGTTGATCAGGTTGATAGGGGCCGGACCTACCCTGTTCCAGGGTTGATAATGATCAGCCGTAATGTACTCCAGTGGCAAGGGTGAGACCATACCGCTAAATGCTGCCGGAACGGCTGCATCAGGAGCCGGTTGTCCGGGTTCACCACCGGGAGTAGTCACATGAGCATAGCGTATCGCATACTTTTTGATCTTCCTGCCCGGACATTCATAAATGTAAGCCGAGCCATCCATGGTCATATTACCACCGAAGGAACGTTTCGGATAGTCCGGTGTAACTGCAAGGCGCAACTCAGCATTCGGATCAAATGGGTTGGCATTCCCAAGTACAGGCACTTCACTGATGGCCGGCACATTCGCAACCCTGCTGATATAAACGATAGCCTTTAACAAGGTAAAGGTCTTTTTACACACTTTTGGAGAACCGGAGCCCAGGGGGTAAACAGTCAGTACAACCTCATAGGCACCATCCATAAGTGAGGTGGTGTCAATCTTGCCAAGGTAGCCATTCACCACAGGAGAACTTCCGCTCCCTCCCCCACCGGGATAGTAAACTGTTGTAGTCACAGGGCTACCGCCATCATGGATCTCGAGGGTATAGTGGCTGAAATAAGAGCCTCCTGCAGTACCTTTTACATTTACAAATAAGATGCCTTCAGTCATATCGGGCTCCTCGGGAGTACACCCATCAGGCTCGATGATCTTACATTTAAGGCATCGCTGAATCCTCATCAGGTAGATGATGATAAAGATCAGCAGCAGCTTAATAAAAAGGATGATCCATGAGAATGTATCAGCTCTTGAGAGCTTGTGCATCTCCCCGGAATACAATTGAATAATAACCAGGACCACCAGAATGATGAGGATGATCCATTTAATTAAATGTGCGAGATCGAAACGCCGGGGCTTTTTTGCAAGCGCCGCACGCTCACTGGATTGTTCATTTTCCATGATGAAAAGTTTTAGGTTAATAAAAAAGCCTTGAAAAGCTAATTATTTGGCTGTACTATCGGTAATAAGCAGCATCCCGTCAAATAGATGCGCTGCTTTACAGGAACAAAATAAACATGTAATAAGCGGGAGTCAACTTAATACATATGTTAATTCTATTTTTACAGGAAAGGTTACCCTGAATTTCAGGATTTTATCTTACAAAAACTCTACAAGGGAAAAGATCGCGAACTACAGAAGCATTTCTCACAGTCTCTATGTCTCTGAGTCTCCCACGCCAGTCTCACTGATTCAACACCTCAAACAAAAAATCCTTTGTAGCTTCATTATAAACACCATCAACGGCCAGGCCCGTTTTCATTGATTGAAGGAGCTTTACCGCATCTTCAGTCTTCTTGCCGAAATCACCGTCACTGGTTCCGCAATCAATGTTTACAGCCTTTAGTGCATCCTGTAAGGCTTTAATTTTATCTCCCTTGTCACCTTTCTTCAAGACCGGGTCCGGCAACACCATCATACTTGAAGCAATGAGCCTTCTGAAGCCCAAAACTTTATCAATATTATATGCAGTTACCGAAACCTGGTTCCCCTGATTACCACCCAGGCAATAAACGCGATCACTCTTTTTTGAATAACCTAAAAAGAATCCTACATGGCCCTGCCATGAATCTTTACTTCCCCGCCAGAAGATAACAACATCACCTGGTTCAGGCGCTGAATTAACGTTGGCCCCTACCTGCAGCCAGGAGCGTGCATTGGCTTTTCCGCTTCCGTTTAGTCCGGCCTTTTTAGCTACCCAGTTTACAAAAATGCTGCACCATGGTGTTTCATCATCATCGACCCAGTCGAAGCCGGCCTCTTTGGCATAATTTACAATATTTGGATTGTCAGCGGGGCCGGTGATCTCTTTTTGACCCAATTGGGCAACCGCAATTTTCAAAAGTTTATCCATAATTATTCTGTTTTACATTTTTAATCAAGGATTCAAATAATACATTTTTGCAAAATTGAAGGCATTCTCATACATGATCTTGTCCACGACCTGATCAGGAGACAATCCCAGCAACCAATCTTTTAATTTCTCTTTTGACAAGAGTTTCAGTATCTTTTCTCTAAAAGCCCCAAATTCTTCAGCAGTGATATAAGCGTCTTCAGGATTGATCATCCCGTCAAAATCAGTTCCTATGGCGATCATATCCCATATTTTCGCTTTGCCAGCTAAATCGGGTCCCGCCTGAACTGAATTTTTAACCACACCAACAATTCCCAGTATATTTTCAAGCATTTGCTGTGCCCAGAAATCCCTTACTTCATCACTGTTACGCTTAATATCCCTTTTGGTATAGGCTTCCTGATAATCATCAAGTGTATCAAAACCTGCCAGAATCCGTTCGTCAAAATTCAACCCCATGATTCCGTTTGAATTGAACACTTCCATGATCTCGTCATCCGACAGATTGATGCTCCAGTTATTGAATCTCCCTGAGGCTTTATACTTATTTTCTTCGGTATCGGGCCATTCAATAGCGGCAGTCATACTTTTGTTATCAGCATAAGCAGTGTGGCTCACCACGATCGGGATTTTATCAGGATCGGCCTTGCCATCATTGAATTCCCTCACTTTTGCGTAATATTCCTGCCGTGCAGCAACGCTCATGTGCTTGGTGTCAATAAGAATTCTTGGCCCGTTTCCTTCAAACTCGTTGAGAGCGAGAAGGCAATCAATAACCTTTTTACCTTTAGCATTGATCGGCTCATTCAGTCCGATAGTTTGCTTTAATAGTACGCTGGCCGGTGCAGGCAGGCTGCGGGTGTGTCCGCAAAGCCCATTGTAAAAATGGTGAGACATGGAAATAAAGAATGGCGGACAGTCCCATTTTTTAACATCCTCAATATTCTTGATCGTTTCATCTAATTTAAAGGAGCCATTTTCAATGTTTTTTTCGTTCCCTGAAATAAATGATTGGGCCCCTTCAGCGGTGACTATTACTCCAATCGTATGATCATCCTGCAATATGGCATTGATGTCATCTCCCGGTTTGAGCATGACATACTTATATTTTTCAACAATATTCTTATCCTCATCTTTTACGTCATGTAATTTCCCACTTCCATCTAACAGATAATCATATTCCTTTGTAAAGAAGTCGAAATACTTATAATCATCACTTTGAACCATGTTGATAAACTTAACAGGTACCCGTGAGATCATTTTGGCTGCCATATCGGCTAAAAAGCCCGTCTTGATAATAGCCGGATCAAACCATCCCTGCTCAATAGGATAAATCGAGACATAGATTAGTTTAACCCCACCTTTTGCCAGTGAAGTGAAATCAGCTTGGGAATATTCGGGGTATTTGCTGTCGCGTTGACGGTCTTTCGGCGGGTCATAATCCCAAACATTGTTGTTTCTCTTCTTTCCGGCTATTTTATATGCAAAAGGATGCAAACCGGAATGGCAATGAATATCAGCAAATTTTTTCATAATATTATTTTTAAACATGTTGAGACGTTTCATGAAACGTCTCAACATGCAAGGTTTCTATATGTCCAATTTCGAATTTCAAATATCTGGTATCGAATACCAGCCACTATCTATACAGGCTCATCTTCTTTGTCACTGAGAAGCGTGGGGTCCTCAGCTGATAGAAGTAAATTCCATTTGATGCATTGCTTCCGTCCCAGTTTACACTGTACGTTCCACTTTCATACTCAGCATTGGCCAGTACAGCGACTTCCCTGCCCAGGTGGTCATAAATGGAGATCACAACATAGGCATCCTCGCTCAGCTCAAAAGGAATAACGGTACTCCCATTAAAGGGGTTCGGGTAATTCTGCCCAAGATTTACGCCTGTGTTGGAAATGTGGTCAACAGGGTCCTCAATGAAGGTACTGATCTGGTATATACAGATGTTATCCAGGAAGAATTCCTGGCCACCAACAAGAAGTTTTTCAACAGGCCCTTCAATGATGGCATTGCCAATACTCCCGCTCATGGTAATATTCATGCTGAAACCCGGAGGTGCCGGAGCCGCAGTCAGCTCGCCTATATATACGGTTCCACCGTTCAGGGATAGATTTTCATAACCGCCATAATCAGCGAAGTCGAAAGTAACAAAATCAGGGGTAATGCCAAGTTCTGAAAAATCAAACATCAGGTTGATATTTCCTGTGCGCATATCCTGCCCTGTTCCGATTCCCGATGCCGTGGTGACTTCCGCAAAGCCAAAAGTACTTCCACCTCCCATATAGAAGAATTCATAGACAGCTACAGAGATGCCATTTTGTGTAAAGATAACTTCTCCCGGGCTATTGATGCCTGTGCCATACATGCTTCCAAAAATCAATGTCTCAAAATCGACACACCAGATATCGAAAGAAACATGGGCGGGACAAATATTATCCAGCATAAACTCCTGGCCACCAATAAGGAATTCTGTGATCGGGACCTGTCCGATGAGGGTGGCCTGCATATAGGATCCCATATCTGTAATAAACATGGTGATCCCGGCAGGCAAAATAGCAGCTTCAATATCACCTACAAAAATTGGTGATCCGTTCACAGAAATATTTTCTTCCCCGCCCTGGTCAACAAAATCAAAGGTAACCCAATTAGGAGTGACCTCCAGAGCAGTAAAATCAAAACTGAGGTTGATATTGCTTGTCCACATGGCCTGTCCGGTCCCGAAAAAGGCGTCACCATCAATAACCTGGCAATTACCAAAGGTACCACCTCCACCAATCCATTCAAAATATTCCACCGTAACAGGAATATCGTTTTCAGTGAAAATAATTTCACCAATTGCATTGTACCCATCGCCATACTCCGTTCCCAAAGTGAGCGATTCAAAGTCTACACAATTTTGTGCAAAACCCATAAAAGGGATAAATGAAATCAATACTAAGAAAGTTGTAAATTGCTTTTTCATGGCTGGTTTATTTAAGGATGATTAAAATACAAATCAAAGTTCTCGTAGTCCCAAAAACCGGGACAGTGAACAGATAACATAAACGCAGATTAAAATTTGGGAAATCTAAAATACACAAAAAAATCACGTTTTCAAAACAAAAAGCAGTTTTTGAGAGGTAAAAGGCAGGTTTCACATACCATAAATTTGAATTTTGTGCTTTGGTCATTCAATATTGTTTTGGATTAAACAAAAAGTGAAACACTCACGGCATAGCCATAGAAACATGACCACGCCCATCCGCATGTCGCCATAGCTTCAGTGGAGGCACAAACGAAGCACAAGGAGGAACCCAACACCCAACATTCAACAACCTGTCCTGAGCTTGTCGAAGGGCCCAACACTTAATCAAAAAATTTTAGCATAATATTTTTTTGATTTTAAGAAATATATTTATCTTTGCACCCCCAAATAGATTGGGAAAAACAATAAAAGAATAATTTAACAACATATGGCTAATCACAAATCAGCTTTAAAGAGGATCAGGCAAACTGAGAAAAGAACAGTGCATAACCGTTATTATGGTAAAACCATGAGAAATGCGGTAAGAAAGTTCAGGACACTGGATGACAAAAAAGAAGCAGAAGAAAAGCTTCCCAGTATCTTGTCAATCATTGATAAACTGGCCAAAAGAGCTATCATTCACAAGAATAAAGCAGCCAACATCAAGTCTAAATTAACAAGACATGTTAATTCCATGTAATTGATTAATCATATTTTCTTCATAAGTCCCTCCTGATTCAGGTGGGACTTTTTTTGTTTTTGGGTATTAATAGTCATAAGGACCTATGACTGACTACCAAAAAAACATACCCATACGGCTCTGGGCTGAAGACGACCGGCCCCGGGAAAAACTGCTGCTCAAAGGTAAGCGTGCCCTCAGCAACGCCGAATTGATCGCTATATTATTAGGATCAGGAAGCAGGGAATTCTCAGCAGTTGAACTTTCGAAAAGGATACTGGAGGATTCCAGGGGAAAATTAAAGGAATTGTCCCGGCAGTCGGTAGCAGACCTTACCAGAACAAAAGGTATTGGCCCTGCCAAGGCTGTAACTTTGATCGCTGCCCTGGAGCTGGGTAACCGCACAAGCATGGAAGAAAGCCTCAACAGAAAAAAGGTCAGCTGCAGTCGTGATGTGTATTCTTTCTTCAGGCCTTTGCTTCAGGATTCAAGCTACGAGGAATTCTGGATACTGCTACTGAACAGGGGCAACAAGATCCTGAGCAGTATTTGTATCAGCCAGGGAGGCTTATCAGGTACTGTTGCCGACCCCAAAAAGATATTCAAGACCGCCCTGGAAAATTATGCTGCATCTGTTATCCTTTGTCATAATCACCCATCGGGAAACATCAGACCCAGTGATTCGGATATCAGGCTGACACAAAAACTTAAAAAAGCCGGATCCTTCCTCGACCTTCCTGTGGTCGACCATATCATCATCGGAGAAAATAATTACTTCAGCTTTGCGGATGATGGGTTGCTTTAG
>JAIOSQ010000071.1 GCA_021107535.1 Bacteroidales bacterium
AAAATTCAAAACAGCATTAGCAAGTAAAAAGCATTTGTTTTGGACATTGCGTCATTTGAATTTCGAATTTGAACAAATTAGCCAGGCTTCAGGCGTGCTTTTTCGTATCTTTATCGCCTTAGTTAATCAAATCTATTTTGCATGGCCCTCAGTAAAGCAAGAAAGAAATGGCTGATCATCAGCGGTTCGGTACTGCTTATCCTGATCATCCTGCTGATCATTCTAAACAGCATTCTGAGTAATAAGGCTGATCATTTATTGAGAGAAAAGCTTTCTTCCATCGATACCACCTCATATCATGTAGATTTCAGGAAAGTACGGGTTAATGTGTTTACACGCTCGGTGAATGTTTATGACATCACCGTTAAACCTGCTGATTCTGCACTGCAAGTGCTCAGAAATAACCGACTGGCTCCCCCGCTATTCCAGATAAGCGTGCCAAAGCTCAAGGTAGGTGGTGTCAGCATAATGAAAGCCATAAAGGGGAAAGACATTAAGGTGGGAAAAATTATTTTGACGGAGCCCGACATCAAGGTTTACAGCACACAGGGCTTGTTTTCCAAAAAAAAATCATCTTCCGGAAATAAAAGCATTTTTTCATCTGACACCATTGTTGAATCACCGGTGAAAGAAGCCAGCCTGGGCACATTTGAGATCAGGAATGCACATATACAAGCGATCAACCTGAGTAAAGATAAAACGGTCCTGGAAACCAGTGAGCTCAACATTCTCGTGGATGATCTATGGCTTCATCAAGCTGAAGGGGATACACTCTCTCATGTACTTGATATCAGTGATTGCAGGATATCATTTGCTTCGCATCAGATGGACCTGCCGGGCAATTTCTACAGTGTTCAAACAGGCCCGCTGGAAATATCATATAAGGATAAAGAGATCCGGCTTGATTCCATACAACTTATTCCTGCTTATTCACAAAAGCAATTTGGCAGGATGGTAGGTAAGCAGACAGACCGCTTTGACCTGAAAATTGCACAGATCCTGGTTTCAGGCCTCGAATTTGACAGCCTGGTCAATAAAAAGCTGATCATAGATAATATCGATATTACCGGGCCGCATGCTGACATCTACCGTGACAAAGGGATCCCCCGGGACATGAAACATTTCCCAAAATTATATCAAACCGCTGTTGCGGATATTCCCATCTATGTGAAAATTGGGAAGATAAATATAATTGCAGGGTATGTGAAATACCAGGAAATGAAAAAAGGCGGTTCAGTCCCCGGGAGGGTAATGTTTGATCAACTGGAGGTCACGGTAGAAGGCGTGAGCAATGATGCCGAAATGATCAGGGAAGGGCTTGCAATTAAGGTGGATGGCAGGGGATTACTGATGGGAAAGACCAAGGCATTCCTTCACCTGGATTTTCCTGTTGGAGATCCGTTGGAACGTTTTACTTTTTATGGCTCGACCGAAGCTTTTGCAGTGAACGATATCAATCCAATGGTAGAACCACTGGCAAATTTCAGGGCCATCGGAGGAACCGTAAACAGCGTAAGTTATTACGCCATGGCATACAATGACACTGCCTTTGGAAGAATTGAATTTTTATATAATGATCTGGAGATTTCAATATTAAAAAAACAGAAGGAATCAAAAGGACAGATTGATCAGAATCGGTTTCTGTCCTTCCTGGCCGGATCAGTGATCCACAAGGCCAATCCATTAAAGGATAAACCGCACAGAATATCAAAAATGTTTTTTGTCCGTGACCTGAACAAGGGATTCTTTAATTATATGTGGAAAACCATCCAGAATGGTTTGACAAACGCCGTCACCCCTGGTAAAAAGAAACTGACCACAGATATGAGCTGGCCGGAATTTTCAAATAATTGGCAGAAGGTCTTACTTGATGACAGGAAACTGATGCATCCGAAAAAAGCCAAGACTAAAAAAAATAAGCAAAAAAACAGAAAATAGCAGGAATATTATCTTGTCTGCTTCTTAATGAATAAGAATAATCAGCAATGCTATCATCCCCAATCATTATTTCGTCTAAAAAATATTTTAATATGCTGCCTTAAAAATTATTGTATCTTTAATTTTAGATTAGCACCCTAATCCGCCAAAGGTGGATTAGGTAAAAGCTCAGAGCGAAGTGAAACGAAGCTCTGAGAGATGTATGATGTTAATGTTAAATTAGGGCTGAAAGTCCGACAGTTAATTGATTTACAAATTATGCCACAAAGTTTATCAAAAGTATATATACACTGTGTGTTTTCCACAAAAAAAGGTGTGCCATTTATCACAGATGCTATTAGAAAGGATTTACACTCATATATTATAGGGACATTATCAAATATTGGTTCTTATGTAAATGAAATTTATGCTAATTCTGATCATATTCATGTTTTATGTACATTGCCCCGGACTATTACTATTGCCGAATTAATTTCGAAAATAAAAACACCTTCTTCCAAGTGGATTAAAAAACAAGGCCTTAGTAATTTTTCATGGCAAGGAGGATATGGGGCTTTCTCGGTGAGTTCGTCAAAGGTGACAACTGTTGAAAGGTATATTAAAAATCAACCTCAACATCATAAAAAAACATCCTTTAAAGATGAACTTCGTAATTTCTATAATGAATATACCATAGATTTTGATGAACGTTATGTATGGGACTAATGATTTTTTATATATAAGAGTGTCGCCCTTTCAGGGCTTAAATCCAATATTAATTCATTAGCTCAGGGTTTCGTTTCTCTACACCCTGAGCTATTACATTCAGGGGCGTTGCCCCTTGTAAATCAAGCCAGCATATCAAAATATTATTTCACCGAGCCCTGACATATTCCAGCATTTTATATGATATTTCTGGCACTCAAACATGCGCCAGAGGCACACAAGTAGAATGCATAATGAACTCCTTTCAATAATTTCGGAATTTAACGGAATGCATTAGTACTTCTCAGCACTTATCATCTTCTCCGACAAAAGTTTCTTAACGATCCTCTTCCCTAAAGTCTTCGTGAGCTTATCAGGCATAAGCGGGTCAAAACTTTTGCTTTGCCCTCCCCAGCTAATCATATCCCCTTTGTTCTGATATAAATTAACATCAATGCGGTATGTTTTTCCAGGCCGTCTGTAATAATTTGGATCTATGATAACAGGCAGGTCATGGTAATAATAAAATGAATAATATTCGTAATAATTATAAGCGTATGGCGGAAGCACATCGGGGGCCATCACATACATATCCGTACTTTCAGCATCTACCATTTTCAAGATCAGCATGCCATCCACTTCTGCACTATCAAGTTTTCTCTCAATGGTGCTATAATAAAACATTGAATCATAGATTAAAAGCCCCTGCCCACTAACAGCAGAAATCCCCCTGTCGCGAAATGCTGTGAGCACACCCTCCTCAAGTGATTCCCTCAGCTGCCTGTCGTTGAATTGTACAATGACCAGCAATTTTTGCATAGGTTCTTTCAGAAAGCGTGTATCCTTCCAAATTGTTTTTACCTGGGCTATACCGGGTAAACTTAAAAGCACAATGAGCAGGCCAATTATTAATGAAGCTTTTTTCATTATTAGTGTTTTATCTCTTATCTAAAATAATAATTAAAGATCGTATTTCCTGATCCCACGATCATATTCAGTTGTCCGTCGCGGTTCAGGCTGCCTATCAATATCCTGGTTTTTCCAATATGGTCAGGAGTGCTGAGCAGATTTCCTGCACGGTCGAAAAGGTAGATCTTCCGGCTTTCCCCTGACACCACCCCTATAAGTTTTTCCCTCGATGATACGGGAATGATCACCGGCGAAGAATTGATCTCATTTTCAAACTCCCATGAAAACATCACATTTTTAAAGCGGTCGAACACAGTTAGCTTGTTGCCGTCAAGGAAAATAAAGTCCTTTCCTCCCTTATTGTCAAAATCCTCATACAGGAAATAATGAGCCTTGCTGAAGTTTCCGAAATCAGTCTGTTCTATCTTCCCGTTTGAATTAATATAGGTTAGTTTCCCATTTTCATCAGTGCTTAGAATGATACCTTTGCTGTTCGTTTCGTTCACATAGAAGCCTGAATTTATCCCATTGACAATATTTTTTTTCAGATTGATCCTGGAGCGTCCACGCCGGTCAGTGATCTTTACATTTCCTTCTGCATCAGCAATGATGATGTAATCTTTACCCCCTTCCCTCAAATACTGAACAGGATTGGTAATAACTCCTTTCGAGAGTGGGATTTTCCATCCGTCAATTTTTTTGCCCTTGATATCGAAATTGTATACCCTGTTATCATCCAGGGCAAGCATGATGCGATAGTCTTTATTATTGTCGTAATCAATTACAGCCAGCCCGTTGGTCGCCTTCTTCTTCAGGTCTATTGGATATCCTTCCACATCCCTTCCGAGCAGGTCGATAAGGTATATGCGGTTCTCCGTATTGAACAGGTACTGAATTTTCCCATTCCGGTAATAATCCACCGTATGTACCTCACTGATGACCTTTTCGCCAATATTCAGCTTCCAATTGATGTTGCCGTCATGATCAATGAGATACATATTGTTCAGTGTATCGAAAGCCACGATCTTCAGCTTGTTTGTCCGGTGGTCTTTCACAAAATAAGGTTGCCCGTGCACCGGGGCATCAAGATATGCTTTCCAAATAGAAAGGTCTTCCTTTATGTAAGCGGGATTATGCCTGACATAAATACTCGTAAAATACATATTATTAAGTGCCTTGAACTGAACGGCCAGGGCTTCGAAATTCTTTATCACCTCCGGATTATTTTCGATGAAGCCGGCCAAAGGAATTGCCAGGATTTCCTTTAGCAAAGGCGTCGAATTCCTGATATTAAAATAAAAGAAAATATTGGAAAGGTTGGAGACATTATCAGTGAATTCCTTGAAGTTCTCGTTTTGTTCAAGTGTCTTTCCCGATAAAAGGATATTAATAAGGTTCTCAAGGCTTCGGCTGGAATTTGCAAAGACAATATAATCTTCGATCTGTGTATAATAATTTTCCTTGATCTCAGAAAATATCCGGCCATAGATCACCGGGACCAGTTCGGGTATGGCAATCCTTCTTATGATATAATCCCTGTATTCAGAAGTGTATTGGCTCGATGACAATTCCTTCAGGTTCCGTGCTGCCAACTCAATATCCTGCGCATGTATGGCCAGGAAAGTATTGGATTTCTGGTCCTGCAAATGCGGATTGATCAGCGCCAGGGCCATTTCATTCCCAACCCATGCAGTCATATATTTTTCGAGCCTGTTACCATAGCGGCTCTTCATTTTGCTCAGTTTACTTTCCCTGTCGGGGAATACTCCATCATGTTTAAGGTATTCGACATTTTTATGATACAGGCTTTCAAAATCGCTAAAGCCAAAACTCAGAAGAAGAGAGGTATTATAAGGCAGAATGCGCGTGACTTCGATCTTTTGGGGTTC
Source organism: Bacteroidales bacterium (assembly GCA_021107535.1). Taxonomy (GTDB): domain Bacteria; phylum Bacteroidota; class Bacteroidia; order Bacteroidales; family B18-G4; genus B18-G4. Next base: position 5,421 of record JAIOSQ010000071.1, read on the forward strand.
CTGCCGACGAAAAAGGCTCAAGAAGTGGTTCAGGGAGTCAACGGCCTCCGTATACCCATTCATAAGCAATTCGTCATTTTTGATGATAAGGTCTATCCCCGACCAGGAGCCAAAATCAGGTAAAATCTTTCTTTCCTCATAATAGGAGGAAGCGAATATATTACGCGCAATAGCAGGTATACGCCCGAAGTTGACATAGATATTCGCGTCTACATTTCGTCCCGAGGTAAGGCCGACTTTTTGAAAAAGCTGATCAAAAGGAAGTGATGATCTTTTATCGATACGAAAGGCACAATCCTCCAGTATAGCAGCGGTATTGCCGATCATGCACAAACCATGGCCGATGCAATAATAGCAGGCGGCACCAGCAGCATCTGACAATAAATACCCGTCGATATCGTGAAATGACATTTCTGTTTTCTGAAGCACTCCTCCGTATAACTTCCCGATAAGCAGATCAAGATCATCCTCTGTTGCGCCATAAGGCCATTGAAATAATATGCAATAAGCCATCTGCCCGCTATCTTCCAATATTGCCAGGTAAATGTTTCCATTTTCAAGTAATTCTATATATCCCATTTCGGACAAAATGGAATCTGCACTCTGCAAGGCATTCAGCAGACTGCCTGCAGTTTCAGTCTTGAGGATATCAGTCCAGATATCATTTTTATCCGACAGCTCGCGTATGAGTGTCCCCGGCTCATTGATTTTGATAAAGATCCCTGTGTTTTCAGGGATGGCATCCTCGGGGCTGATGGATGAATTGCCATACTTATCATACAGGTATAAACCGCCGGCAATAACCAGCACAGCAAGGATGATCAGCAGTCCGTAATTAATTATTCTGAAATGTCGGGCCATGGTGAGCAATGTTATTATCTCAAAAGTATAACAAAAAAAAGGCGTGAATATTGAGGAGGGATGAATTAAACTAACAGAAAGATGTTAATTAATGTTAGAAGTCAGTAGTCAGTAGTCAGTAGTCAGAATGGTGTTGGGTGTTCCACCTACGCTAAAGCTTCGGTGGACACAGTGGGCGCTGGGCACTGGCACTCGGCACTAGAATTGATCTTCAAAGATCAATTCTCAGCTGTTCGTTCATATTGAAACTTTTCCGGTGATAGGGTGTAATACCGTATTGGTTTATTGCATCTTTATGGTCTCGTGTGGGATAACCTTTATTGCTCGCCCACTTATATTGTGGGTATTCATGATGGATCAATTCCATATATTCATCACGCTGTGTTTTTGCAAGTACCGAGGCAGCGGCAATAGACAGGTATATTCCATCCCCCTTGACGATGCAATGATGCGGAATATCTTTATAGGGCGTAAATCTGTTTCCGTCAACCAGCAGGAGATCAGGATATGTGCTGAGTTTATCAATAGCATGATGCATGGCCAGGAATGAAGCATTCAGGATATTGATCTCATCAATTTCCTGATTATCAACCATTGCAACAGCCCACGCAAGCGCTTCTCTTTCGATAATCACCCTCAATTCATTTCGCTGCTGTTCGGTAAGCTGCTTTGAGTCATTGAGCATGTCATTCTCAAAGCCTTCAGGAAGGATGACGGCAGCAGCGCAGACAGGTCCGGCAAAACATCCCCGCCCAGCCTCATCCAGGCCGGCTTCCAGTAGCCCTTTTGTATGAAATCCTTCTAGCATACTGGAGACAAGATATTATTGATCACTGTGATCACAAGCAGCAGTAGAAAGTAAATTTCCATTAATACCGACACCTTTCTGCGGTTGGCCAGGTATCCTGAGATGATCATGCTAGCCGGTATGGCAGCCAGCAAGGCCGTGTTGAGAAACTGGTCACCCTCATATACAAGCGTGGAAAAAGAAAGGATAAAAAACCACATGATAAGCAGGATCATTTTCCTTATACTGATATTCCATTCATTCATATGAGATACTGAATAAAAAGATGCTGCCAGAAGAAGCAGTGCAGCCCCTCCCCACACCATATACTGCATATAATACGAGCTGATGTCAATGCCCGGAAATTCAAAAAACCAGCTTTCATAGGTACAATATTGCCCTGCAAGATTATCCGTTATGAAATAGGCCAGGAACAGGTATAGATAGACGGTAAAGATTCCTGACAGGGAGACAAAAAATATCCGCATCGAAAAAGTGCCAAATATTATAAATGAAAGGAAAAGCACCAGCCATAAAAAACCCGAAGGAAAATAGAACAAGGAAGCCAGAGCAAGCAGGATTGCTGCACTGAAAACATCATTTGTCGGGTCCGCCTGGCCATAAGTTTTCATAATCCTGTCAATAGCCAGAATGATAAAAAATCCGGCACAAAGAACAGGGTTAAGGCCAAGCATAAGTGGTGACTGACTCATCAGGACAATATATACGATGGCCGGGATCAGTGTGTTTTTTGGCACAATCTCATGTCTGATGAGGATAAAGTTCAATATAAGCGCTTCTGCAAGAAGCAGGAAAAACCCTGATATTGAATACACCAGTACTTCGTCCGGAAGGAATTGCAGGAGCAGCAGAAAGAGAGGGGATTCCGGCCCTGCATGGATTTCAAGACAAGGAGCGGTATATGCACGGATCCATAAAGCTGCCGCAAGGACAATCAAAAAAAGATATTGAAGATAGAAACTTGATTTAAAGAATCTGATCAGCATCTTATAAGAATTTCAGGTCAAAGCCAAGATCCTTCCGGAAATACTTTCCTTCAAAATCTATAACAGAGGCATTCACATATGATTGTCTCAGGGCTTCCTTCATGCTTTCCCCGAAAGAGGTCACGGCTATGACGCGTCCCCCATTGGTGGAAATCACACCCGTCTTTTCATCCCGGCTTGTTCCGGCATGAAAGACGATGCTGCCTTCAACATCATTTATTCCATGGATATCCTTTCCCTTTTCATATGCTCCGGGATAACCTCCTGATACCAGCATGATGGCCGTTGCAAAGCGTGGATCAGTGAGCAGATGTTCCTGAGCAAGCGTGCCGTCTCCAACTGCAATGAAGTGCTGCAGCAGATCGGATTTTATCCTGGGAATGACGGATTCCGCCTCCGGATCGCCCATCCTGACATTATATTCGATTACATAAGGATCACCCTCCACATTGATGAGCCCGAAAAATAAAAACCCCTTATACTCTAGCCCTTCATCGATAAGACCACGAATTGTCGGAGCAATGATCTGATGTTCAACTTTCTGCATAAACTCAGGCCCGGCAAAAGGCACAGGAGATATGGAGCCCATGCCCCCGGTGTTCAGTCCGGTATCTCCTTCACCGATTCGTTTATAATCTTTAGCGGAGGGCAGGATCTTGTAAGTTTTACCATCGGTCAGCACAAAACATGAGATCTCAATCCCTTTTAAAAACTCTTCAATCACCACCTTTTGGCTGGCTTTGCCAAATTTGGCATCTCTGAGCATGGCAATGAGTTCCTTCTCAGCTTCTTCAATAGTGCTACAGATCAGGACTCCCTTTCCTGCCGCCAGGCCATCGGCTTTCAACACATAAGGTGGCTTCATGCTTTTCAGAAATTCCAGGCCTTTTCCCAGTTCGTCAGATGTAAATGTGGCATAAGCTGCAGTCGGAATATCATACTTTTTCATAAATTCTTTGGCAAAATCCTTACTTCCTTCAAGCATGGCAGCCGCTTTTACAGGTCCGATCACCATAACTTTCGAAAGTTCGGGATCCGCTTTAAAAAAATCGTGGATTCCATCTACCAGTGGCACTTCGGGGCCAACTACCAGCATGCCGACATCTTCACTTAACACAAATTCTTTCACTTCAGGATAATTTCCTGTATCAAGATCTATGTTTTTACCATGCTGTGATGTGCCGGCATTACCCGGGGCAATAAAAAGATGGCCAAGGCCCACGCTTTGTGAAAGTTTCCATGCAAAAGCATGCTCACGGCCACCGGAGCCAAGAATGAGAACATTCATAAATTTATTTTTTATCGTTCAACACTTTTTTAATGACCTCCCAGAGCTGATCCGCAGAATTTTGCCAGGTGAACAATTTTCGTCTTTCCCTCCCCTTTTCTATCATCCTTGTTCTGAGTTCCATATCGAAAGCCGCCTGTTCAAGGCCCCTGGCAATGGATTTCACCGAAAAAGGATCTACCAGTATTGCAGCATCACCTGCCACCTCCGGCATGGCTGTTATATTGGACGTAATCACCGGGATATCGCAATAATAGGATTCGATGATAGGTATACCGAAGCCTTCGAAATAGCTGACATATGTCATGGCCAGAGCGGAGGCCACAGCCTTGTGCAAATTCTCTGAAGACATCCTTCCACTGAAGATCACCTCATCAGAATGGCGCATCCCTTCATAGGCCAGCCGGATATCTTTGGTCCAATACTTCTTGTTTCCAACTACAAGCAACTTGATGTTGGATCGGTGCTGCTCCTTGAAATAATCAAATGCCTGAAACAGCCGGACCAGGTTCTTACGAGGATGCAAAGCTCCCACAAAAATAAAATAAGGACAGCCATCACTCAGTGCATTTCTGGTTTCTTCTTTCGCAGCATCCCCTATCGGGCAAAACTTTTCATTGGCTCCGTTATAAACCACACTGATCTTCTCTTCCGGGATGTCGTAAAGGTTCATAATATCCTTTTTTGAGTATGCTGAGACGGTAACAATCTGTCTCGCTTTATGGGCATAGCGCGGAAAGAAATAACGGTAATATTTTCTTTCCAAAAAAGGAAGGTCTTTCGGGTAATGCTCGAAGTTCAGATCATGAAATATGGGAATGGATTTTACTTTGGTTTTCAATGACAGGTAAGCATCGGGCGAGAGAAATAAGTCGGCATTGATCTTTTTCAACACCCTCGGTATCGACCACTCAAACCAGAGGTAATAAAGAAATGGATGACGTGCCTGTGGTTTCGCCACGATGGGAGTAATGTTATCGGAAAAGATGAAGCGTTTATCCCATTTGCGATCGAAAATAAAGAAGAATTCATGCTCAGGATGTGCCAAGGTGATCCTCTTAAGAGTTTCATAAGCAACCCATCCGATACCTTCTAATCTGTCTGGGAGAAGTAATCTGGTATTTACTGCTATCTTCAATAATATAGTTTTTGTGAGTCCGTTCTATCTGGTGTTTACTCAAGCATAAATTATCACAAAATCATGATGCTGGTATATTTATGATAATTTTGTACAAATTTAAAGTTTTTTCGATTAGACTGTGTGACAATTGTAATTACATTTGAATGCCTATTAGCCAAGAGAGATGCAGCGAAAGTTTATTACCAATCTGATCTTATTAATTTCCCTGAACCTGCTGATAAAGCCATTCTGGATACTGGGAATTGACCGCTCGGTTCAAAATCTGGTAGGTTTGGAAACATATGGATTTTACTTCGTGGTCTTTAATTTCTCCTTTCTTTTCAACATACTGCTCGACCTGGGGATTACCAACTTCAATAACCGCAATATAGCCCAGCACCGCCAATTGCTGAACAAGCACTTCTCAAGGATCATCGTGGTGCGCTTTATGCTGGCAATCCTGTACCTCATAGTTACCTTCACCGCTGCCCTGATCTACGGCTTCAATGCTGAACAGTTGTACCTGCTGGGATGGATCGCATTCAACCAGTTTCTGCTATCACTTATTCTATACCTGCGCTCAAACATCTCGGGATTACTACTCCTCCGAACCGACAGCCTCATCTCTGTGCTTGACAGATTGCTTATGATCCTGTTTTGCGGGGTCTTACTCTGGGGGGATGTTACCAGCCAGGCATTCAGGATTGAGTGGTTTGTTTATGCACAAACAGCAGCCTATTTTATTACAGCCCTGATCGCATTTTCTATTGTAATGGTGAAAGCCGAATTCAAGAGGATTTACTGGAACTGGCCATTTTTTGTAATGATCCTGAAACAAAGCCTGCCTTTTGCCACCCTGGTACTCATGATGTCGTTTTACAACCGCATCGACCCCGTCCTTATTAACAAGCTCCTTCCTGATCCCGTTGGCGAGATACAAGTAGGCATTTATGCCCAGGCTTTCCGGCTCTTTGATGCGGCAAACCAGATTGCATTCTTATTTGCTGTACTGCTGCTGCCGATATTCTCGAATATGATCAAAAACAAAAAGCCGGTTGTACATATCGTAAAACTGGCCTTCTCCCTCCTGTTTACGATATCTGTAACGGTAGCTTTGAGTTCATTTTTTTACGCTTCGGAAATTATGTCAATGTTGTATCCAGGTGCAAACATTGAATCTTCCAGGATCTTAAGCATATTGATGTTTGGTTTCATTGCTGTATCAGGAATATATGTGTTCGGCACACTCCTGACTGCTAACGGCAGCCTGAAACAATTGAATATCATTGCCGGATCGGCTATTGCCCTGAACCTTCTTTTCAATATTATTTTAATACCACAAATACAGGCAGTTGGTTCTGCTTATGCCAGTTTGTCTGCACAAACTATCTCAGTGATCCTGCAGGCGCTCATCGTCCAGAGGATCTTTAAATTCAGGATGAACTTCAATTTTCTGCTTTCTCTGGTGGCGTTTGCTGCCGGGGTCACGTTGGCTGGATATTTAACAAGTTCATTTGCATACAACTGGATCATTAACCTGGCCATTATGCTGACTATTTCATTTCTCCTGGCATGGATACTGGGGCTGCTTAGTATCAAAGGGTTTATAAGCATCATTAAGAACAAGGAATAACGAATCAAATGATAAAATCATGAAATGCTTAACATTCAATTGGTGTATTGAAATAAATTTCCTAATTTTGACCCCTTCAAATAATTCTTAAAACTAAGAAGATGGTAAGTAAGTTTGCAGAAAACGGCGACTTTGACTCCTCTGGTTTCATTTACTTTCTCTATTACTGGAGGAAACCGCTGATCATCATTACCCTGCTTGCGATTGCTGCTTCGATACTATTTTCTTCACCATTATTCATAAACCCGAAATACAAGTCTACGGTCATTCTTTTCCCTGTTGCCACGAATTCAATTTCGAAAGCGCTGATCAGTCAGCAATCAGGGATCAAGGAAGATGTGTTGGGTTTTGGTGAAGAAGAACAAGCAGAGCAGATGTTGCAGATACTGAACTCTAACAAGATCAGAGACAGGGTGGTGCAGAAGTTCAACCTGATGGAACATTACAGGATCAACCAGGAGTCACGGTATAAAAATACGCGGCTTTACAGGAAGTATGTAAGCAATGTGTCTTTCAGGCGTACCGAGTATATGGCGGTGAAAATTTCCGTTCTGGATGAAGACCCACAAATGGCGGCCGACATTGCCAATACCATTGCTGAGCTCCTGGATTCAACAAAAACCAATATGCAGAAAGAGAGGGCGGTGAGGGCTTTTAAGATCGTTGAAAAAGAATATATTCATCTTCAGAATGAAATCACGGGGATCGTCGATTCCCTGAGAGTGATTGGGAAGCTGGGTGTAAATGATTATGAATCGCAATCGGAGGTGATCAACCAGCAATTGGCAATAGCCCTTCGCAATAATGACATGAGTGCGGTACGTGCCCTTGAGCAAAGGCTTGAAGTACTTGCTGAATATGGCGGGGCCTTTCTCTCCCTGAAAAATACCCTGGAATTTAAATCTGAGCAGCTAAGCCTTCTCAAGGCAAAATACCAGGAGGCCAAAGTAGATGCTGAAGAGGAACTGCCACAAAAATTCATTGTAAACTCGGCCTACAAGGCAGAACAGAAATCATACCCGATCCGCTGGATCATTGTTGTGGTTTCTACACTATCAGCTTTGTTACTGGCCATACTGGTGATCATCATCATTGAGAACTTTGCAAAAATCAAAAAAAAAAGCCTGACCATAAAACTATGGTCTTATGATAACCTGGCCATCTTCGATCGGAAGAAACCACACAAAGAAAGAAAAGAAAAGAAAGCGACAGTACAGGAGGAAAAAGTTCCCGAACCCGTGATAGAAAAAAAACCTGAAGAGGAAGTTCCACCGGTTCCCAAGCATGAAGCACTTAAAGAAATAATAAAAGAAGAAAATAAAAAAACATCTGAATCATCACAAGAACAATCATATAACAACTCTGAGATGAAAACGTATTACGATAATTCCAGCCTGTTTGGCATAATCTTTAAATGGTGGATACATATTGCTGTTATCACTGTCGTCGCCCTGCTACTTGGCGTGCTGTTTTCCAGCCCGATATTCATTACTCCCAAGTATAAATCCTATGCTATTGTATATCCTGCCAATATTTCCCCTTATTCCGATGAGAGCGAAACAGAGCAGATGTTACAACTGCTGCATTCGAAAGATATCAAGGATAGCGTGATCAAACAATTCGATCTTGCCGCACACTATAGGGTTGACAGTAATTTCAAATACTTCTACTCAACTATCTATTATGAATTCGGGCAAAATGTAAAGATCAACAAGACCCCTTACGAATCGGTTGATATCACTGTGCTTGACAAAGATCCTCTTATGGCCAACAACATAGTGAATGCCATCATCGATTATTATAACAAGAAAGTAAGGCAGATCCATAACGACAAATATCTTGAAGTGATCAGGATGTATGATGCCATCATCATAAAAAAACAGGCACATATTGATTCACTCAAACACCGTCTGTACATTCTTGGTACCGAATACGGACTTATCGATTATGATGCCCAGGCACTTGAGGTTACCAAAGGTTACCTGCGCACAGTCATGGGAGCCACTTCCACCAGCATCAACCAACGCGAAGTGATGAGACTCAAAACCAACATCGAGGAGCACGGCGGTGAACTTATCGAACTCGTTGAATCGATCAAGAATGAAGCACAGAACTTCTCCATGTTGAAAGTGGATTATGAGAATACGGTTCGTTTTTATACAGATGAATTGACTTACGCCAATGTCATCACTCCGCCTTATCCTGCTGATAAAAAGGCTTATCCGATTCGGTGGCTGATCGTTGTATTCACAATGATCGCTACGATATTCCTGACCATCATCATCATACTTATTATTGAACGATACCGGCACCAATTCAGGATAAAGAAGTAAAATCTAATCTCAGCATACTCTTGAATCTGATCGAGAAATACAGAATCTATATAGTTTATGCGGTAAGTCTGGCATTTATCGTATTAAACTGCTACCTCATCATACAGGATAAGTATTATGGGCTTCTTGCCCCAGTACTGCTGATATTCCTGTTCCTTTACATTTTCTCGCTCGACAAACTCATCCTGCTGATCACTTTCCTGACACCAATCGCTATCAACTTCAAGGATCCTGATCTTGGGGTTGGGATCTCGCTTCCCACCGAACCCCTTCTGTTAGGGGTACTGGTGGTTTTCATTCTTAAACTTTTTTATGATGGTGGTTTTAACAAGAAGGTCGTTAACCATCCGGTGACCATTGCCATCATCATCAACCTGATATGGCTGGGAATAACTGTGTTAACCAGTGAGATACCGATCGTATCGCTAAAATTTATGATCGCACGATTATGGTTCGTCGTGCCTTTCTATTTCATTGGAATTCTCATTTTCAGGAATATCAGGAATATTAAGCTCTTCAACTGGTTATATGTCCTGCCCTTGCTGGTGGTTATTATGTATACACTCATCAACCATGCAGGTTATGGCTTCGACAAGCCTTCCAGCAATATGGTGATGAAACCCTTTTACAATGACCATACTGCCTATGGAGCAGTCATTGCCTTGTTCATTCCATTCTTTATAGGTTTTTCATTGAGAAAGGACTCCGGCAAATCACAGCAACTTGCAAATTTCATAGTGCTTTTCATATTGATCCTTGGAATTATTTTCTCATACAGCCGTGCAGCGTGGATCAGTATGGCTTTTGCCCTGATGATTTATTGCATCATTGCCCTGAAAATAAAGTTCAGGTGGGTCATGGCCGGCACTTTTATCCTTGCAGGCTTGTTCTACTTATTCTCATTCCAGTTGATGGACCGCCTGGAGCGGAATAAGCAGGATTCCTCCACCAACTTCACAGAACACATTCAGTCCATGTCGAATATTTCATCGGATGCATCGAACCTTGAACGTATCAACAGGTGGAATTCTGCCCTCAGGCTATACAGTGAACGGCCTTTCTGGGGATGGGGACCGGGAACTTACCAGTTTGTTTATGCTCCCTTCCAAAGATCGAAAGAAAAGACAATTATCAGCACCAATACCGGTGATATGGGAAATGCTCACAGCGAATATATAGGCCCCCTATCGGAGTCCGGGATGCTGGGTATGCTGACATTTATCGCTATCGTAATCGCGGCAACCATTACAGGCCTGAGAGTCTATAAACGTGCTGAATCCAAAGAAGTGAAACTAATCAGTCTGGTGATCCTTTTGGGGCTGATGTCATACTTTGCCCATGGCCTGCTCAATAACTTTCTTGACACCGACAAGGCATCGGTTCCTTTCTGGGGCTTTATCGGGATATTGGTATCTCTGGATCTGTATCATACCAGGAAAAAAAATGACCGAGCAACGAACTCAAAATGACTTTTACTTTCTTCGTTCTTCGGTGTTCGTTCGGTATTCTACAGTTTCCTAACTTTTTCCCAGATTTCGGGTAGCTTCTTTATTAATGCCATCTGCTGCCAGGCTTTGCGGACTTCCATGGCAGGTGCACCGAAGTATACTTTTCCGCCTTCCAGGGATTTATCGGCACCGGAAGTTGCCAGTATTACTGCCCCTTCTCCAATTACCAAATCCTTGTCGATAACAACCTTCGCCCATATGATCACATTATCTTCAATCCTGGTAACACCGGCAATAGCAGAAAATGCGCCGATCAGGCAATAGCGGCCAATCTGTGTATCATGGCCTACCTGTACATGGTTATCGAATTTTGTATAATCGCCTACACATGTATCTCCTGTAACGCCCTTATCAATTGAAGTACACGCACCGATCTCCACATGATTGCCTATGATCACGCGGCCTACCGAATGAAACTTCAGTGTTTCTCCTTTTCTTTTCTGGAAGTAAAATCCATCGGCACCGATCACAGCCCCGGAGTGGATCACGACATGATCTCCGAGTTCACAATGATCATAGATGGACGCATTGGCATGGATCAGGCAGTTCTTCCCGATCTTGACATGATTTCCGACAAAAGCACCAGGCTGGATTACGGTACCCTCACCAATATCAGCTGTGGAGCTCAGCATCCCGCTTGCCGGTTCAAAAGGGCGGAAATGATTGCTCAGCTTATTAAAATCAACAAAGGGGTCATCGGAAATGATCAGGCCTTTCCCTTCCGGGCATTCCACTTCCTTGTTGATGAGGATGGTAGTGGCATCAGAATTCAGTGCTGTGTCATAGTATTTCGGATGGTCCACAAAGGACAGGTCGCCGGCTTCAACCATATGTATCTCGTTCAGGCCGCTGACCACATGATCGGGATCGCCAATAAATTTTGCATTAAGAAACTCGCTGACCTGCTTCAGGCTTTGTGCTGCTGGAAATTTCATGATTTACGCTTTTCTCCCATTGCCCTGATTGCAAAATGACTGGCAAGCAGGATGGATTTAATGTTTATAAGAACTTTGTATTATGCTTTGACCCTCTCGGAATATTGTCCGGTCCTGGTATCGACTTTGATAAGATCACCTGTGTTGATAAATAGTGGAACCTTCACCTTCGCGCCTGTCTCTAAAGTAGCTTCCTTCATCACGTTGGTAGCGGTATTGCCTCTTTCTCCCGGTTCAGTATAGGTGATCTCCAGGGTAACATAAGCCGGCATTTCGCAAGCGATCGGAGATTCGGTTTCAGCATGGTATGAAATCTCCACTACCTGTCCTTCTTTCAGGAATTGGGAAGCAGAAATGAGCTCTTCCCCAATGAAAGTCTGTTCAAAAGTTTCCTGATTCATAAAATGATAAGATTCACCATCATTATAGAGGTACTGATAAGAGCGCCTTTCAACCCTTTGCACATTGATCTTCATTCCGGCAATAAAAGTATTTGGCAGCACCTTGCCCGTTTTCACATTTTTTAGTTTCGTCCTCACAAAAGCCGCACCTTTTCCGGGATTTACATGCTGGAATTCAATAATGGAATATAATTGTCCGTTAAACTCAATAATCAATCCGTTTCTGAAATCTGCTGTTGTTGCCATTTTCTTTAATTATATTTATGTGATCAATCCTGTTTCTGGAATTTACTGTACCCCTTCATAATACCCCTTTTGGATTTGGAGATAAAAGACAGGATCTCATCCCTTTCAGGTGTTGCAGGCACATCCGCTTCAATGATGTTGACCGCCTGGGAGACATTGAGACTTTTCAGGTAGATCATTCTGTAAATATTCTGTATATCGTTGATCTGGTCGTTTGTGAAGCCTCTTCTTCTCAATCCGATTGAATTCACACCAACATATGACAATGGTTCCCTCGCCCCTTTGGTATAGGGGGGAACATCTTTTCTAATCAGTGCACCACCGGAGATCGCACAAACTGATGAATGGCTGCCAGCCCGCCAATAATTGCATAATCGTCGATGACGATATGACCGGCCAGTGTGGCTGCATTTGCAAGGATTACATTATTGCCAATGATACAATCGTGTGCCACATGAACATATGCCATCAGCAGGCAATTATTCCCGACAACGGTTTCATAATTTGCTTTAGTACCACGGTTGATCGTTACAAACTCCCTTATGGTGGTATTATTCCCGATCTTAACAATGGTTTCTTCCCCGTCGAATTTCAGGTCCTGGGGGATGGCTGCGATCACGGCGCCGGGAAAGATCCGGCAATCCTTGCCGATACGTGCCCCTTCCATGATGGTGACATGTGCACCTATCCAGGTACCCCCCTCTATAACCACATTTTTCTCAATGTTCACAAAAGGTTCAATAACTACAGTGTTGGCCACTTTGGCCTGTGGATGTACGTATGCTAAAGGTTGATTCATTTGCTTGGGTTGTTTGTTATTTCTTCTATTCTTGTTATAGAGGCCATCATTTTTGCTTCGGTCACAACCTTACCATTGACATAAGCAATGCCCTGCATATACCCGATACCCCTGCGGACAGGTTTGAGAAGCTTGCTGTAAAAGACAAGAGTATCACCGGGTTCAACCCTCTTCCTGAATTTAGCATCCTCAATTTTTAAAAAGAGTGTCATATAATTTTCCGGGTCAGGAACCGCTGTCAAAAGAAGAATACCACTTGTCTGGGCCATGGCTTCAATCTGGATTACGCCGGGCATCACCGGGTCTCCGGGAAAATGGCCTACAAAAAAAGGTTCATTCATTGTAACATTCTTCACCCCTATAATATAGTCTTCACCCATCTCCAGTATCTTATCAACGAAAAGAAATGGTGGCCGGTGTGGCAGGATGTTAAGTATGTCGTTAATGTCGTACAAGGGCTCCTTGTTTACATCAATCGAAAATGATTTATCCATCTTTTTTTTGTTCTTTATATGTTTTTTAATAAGTTTTCCTAATTCTACATTCGCTGCATGACCCGGCCTGCGGGCAATGATATGGGCCTTGAGTGGTTTGCCGAGCAGTGCAAGGTCACCAACCAGATCAAGCAGTTTATGACGTGCGGGTTCGTTGCGGTGATGCAGTTCAAGGTTGTTCAGGATGCCTTCCTGAAGCACCTCCACCCTTGGTCTTTTAAACAGGTCGGCAAGGCGGTCGAGTTCATCCTGTGAAATGACCCTGTTCACAAAAACAATGGCGTTGCTCAGGTCGCCACCCTTGATGAGATTATTGCTCAAAAGATATTCCAGTTCATGCAAAAAGACAAAGGTACGGGAATCTGAGATCTCTTCCTTGAAATCCCTTATATCCTCAAGCAGTGCATATTGTGTTCCCAGCACCCTAGTCTCAAAATTGATCATAACAGAAACCTTGAACTCATCGCTTGGAATGGCAATCAGCTCAACCTTGTTTTCCTTATCAGTATAAATGATATTGGAATCGATCTCAATATACTCCCGCCTTGCATCCTGTTCTTCAATACCTGATTTGTTCAGGGCTTCGACAAAGTACTTCGAGCTTCCGTCCATGATGGGGGGTTCTCCCTGGCTAAGGTCGATTAAAAGGTTATCGATACCCAGGCCGGTAACGGCGGCAAGCACATGTTCACAGGTATATATCATGGCCCCGTTCTGTTGAAGCGAAGTTCCCCTGGACGTATCCACCACGTTTTCAAGGCTTGCCTTAATGACAGGCTGCCCTTCCAGGTCAACCCTTCTGAATTTCAATCCGTGCCCGGCAGGTGCAGGGCTAAAAGTGAGTGTAACATTATTGCCGGTATGCAGGCCTGTGCCTTCAACAGCTGTTACCTTTTTTATGGTTCTTTGTTTTTCGCTCATTCATATCGGAATAACAAGGACTTTTCAGAATTTCCGCAAAAGTAATAATTTTTGCAATAAAATAAAGGAAGAAAATGACTTAGAGGATCAGGCTTCGCTGTCACCCAGCTGCTTTTCAAGATTATCAAGCCTTTCCACGATAGAATGCAGGTTTTTAAAATGAATATAGGACTTCATATACTGCCTCAGGTTGATGGCAGGTGAGCCCATGATGATCTCCCCATCTTTGACATTGGCTGGCACACCAGCCTGGGCCTGAATTTTTACATTGTCCCCGATCTTAATATGGCCGACAATACCAACCTGCCCACCGATCATACAATTCCTGCCAATCCTGGTTGAGCCCGATATCCCGGTCTGTGCAGCAATAACGGTGTTCTCACCAATCTCCACATTATGTGCAACCTGGATCAGGTTATCGAGTTTCACTCCTTTACGGATGATGGTAGAACCGATAGTAGCCCTGTCGATGGTGGTGTTGGAACCAATCTCAACCTGATCTTCGATCACCACATTGCCGATCTGTGCCACCTTTACATACTCATTATTCTCTGTAGCTGCAAAGCCAAAGCCATCACTGCCAATGATCACACCGGAATGTATCATGCAGTCCTTTCCGATCACGGTATCATGATAAAGCCTGGCCCCTGCAAAAACCATACTCCTTTCGCCAAGCCTGGAATTATCCCCGATATATGCCTGAGGATATATTTTCACATCATCTCCGAGCGCAACATCCTTTCCGATATAAGCAAAGTCTCCCACGTATACATTTTCCCCTATCGTTGCTGTTTCATGTATAAATGCATTCCCGCTGATACCGGTCTTATCCAATTTCATCTTATTATACAGATCAAGCAGTGTTGCAATGGCAAGGTAGGGTTCTTCTACCCTGATAAGGGTTATTGTAAGATCCTTCTCCGGAGTGAAATCATTGCCAACGATCACCACATCCGCTCCCGTGGTATAGATGAATGATTCATATTTCGGATTGGCAAGGAAGCTAAGGCCGCCTGTTTCGTCTCCATCGATCTTTATCACCCGGTCAACCGCAATATCGGGATTTCCCTCCACCCGGCCACCTAATACCTCAGCTATCTTTTGGGCTGTAAATTCCATAGTTTTTCTCCTATTCCAATTTGCAATAATACGGTTTTATCAGATGTAATAAATACCGTATTTATAAGGATTTATAAACAATCCCTGAATTCCTTCGGGCAACAAAGGAAGTGCTTCGTAACCGATTTGTGCAGGACAGTAATGTTCAGTTGATCCGATGCTTTGGCTATATCAAGCACCTCGCCTGACTTATAATGAATATTGATTTTGTCACTTTGGGGATGATAAGCATGGTTCTCCGTTGAATCAGTGATCAGGAAATATGATGCATCTTCTGTTGTGATACCATATCTTTTGGCAATCTCTTCCCTGATCCTGTTCAAGCTGTCTTCATGGAAGGCATCATTCTGCAGTTCAGTGCCAAACAGTTGTCTTTCTATCAGCATTCGGCACAATCTCGAAAGTATGGGATCACTGTCTCCCGACCAGGTTTTAATAGCCGCGTAAATATCAAAATCATCCAGCAGGGAGAACTGCCTGATCACTTCCGGATCATGTATCATTTCATTTTTCCCGATATGTGTATTCAGGAAATAGCTTAGCACCGGTGTGGCAAACAATTGTTTTCCATTTCGGCTGAGCTCCTTGGCCCGCCGCAGGATGCTCATCAGCATATTCTCTGCAGCCAGTACGGTTTTGTGCAGGTATACCTGCCAGTACATGAGCCTGCGGGCAATGATGAACTTCTCAATCGAATAGATTCCCTTTACTTCAACTACCATCTGGTCATCCACCACATGAAGCATCTTGATAATACGCTCAGCATTAACCACTCCTTCCGAAACCCCGGTATAAAAGCTGTCCCGCTTAAGGTAATCGAGCCGGTCCATGTCGAGTTGGCTGGACACCAATTGATGCAGAAATTTTCTGCTACAGGTATTTTCAAAGATGCTGATGGCACCCTCCAACTGTCCTCCAAAGCTTTCATTCAGTTTTTCCATATACAAGCCCGAAAGCATCTCATGGTCAATATTCTCTATGATGGAGTTCTCCAGAGCATGCGAAAACGGACCATGTCCGATATCATGAAGCAGAATAGCCACGGCTGCACCCAGGGCTTCCTGATCACTGATTGCTGTACCTCTCAGACGAAGGGCATTGATGGCATGGTTCATCAGGTACATGGCACCAATGGAATGCTGAAAACGGGTATGCAGTGCCCCCGGATAAACCATATCCGTCATACCCAACTGCCTGATCCTTCTTAAACGCTGAAACCAGGGGTGTTCAATAAGATCAAAAAGCAGGGGATGCCCTA
>JAIOSQ010000033.1 GCA_021107535.1 Bacteroidales bacterium
GGTTCCAGGTATTCTGAGATGGGCATGAATGACAATGCCATTGCGTATTATCAAAAAGCCATTACGATCAATGAAAAACATCATAACCTAAGTCGCCTGGTTAAAAACTACGGAAATATAGGAACCGTATACTCAGCTTTGGAGGAAAATGAAAAGGCTCTTGAGTATTATACCAAGGCATACATGATCCAAAAGGACCTGGATAACAAGCTGGATATGTCCATCACCCTTTCCAACATGGCCATTACCTATAGGAATATGTATAAGTTTGATTTGGCCCTTTCATTTGCGGAGCAATCATATGCACTTGCTCTTGAAACAAATGATGAGATCGGCAAGCTGGTGTATTTTATCACTTTGGCAGAGATATTCAAGGATCAGGAGTTTTATGATAAAGCATTAATAAACTATGCGCTTGCCGAAATACTTGCTGACAGTATTGGGGCGAAACAGAATTTACTTGAAATATATAACGGCATGTCAGATGTATATGCAAAAATGGGTGATTATCAAAATGCATATATCTTTAATGAAAAATTTAATGATGAGCGCATAAGCTTACTTGATCATGAAAAGAACAAAGCACTGGACAAGATCAAGGAGTTTGAGGAAGTAAAGAGTCAAAACGAAATTGACCTGCTTACCAAAGATGCTGAGATCCGGGATCTTATGATCAGGCGGCAGAAGATCATCAGGAATTCCATCTCAGGGACAGGAATCTTCATGTTGTTATTGGTAATTCTTCTCTGGCATCGGTATCGTTATGTGAAGCGTACCAAAAACAAGCTTGCTGAAAAAAATGTGATCATTCAGGATGAAAAAGAAAAAGCTGATAATCTTTTACTGAACATCCTCCCAGCTGAGACAGCCGAGGAATTAAAAAATAAAGGCCATTCAGAAACCAAAAGCTTTGAGATGACCACTGTTTTGTTCACTGATTTCAAAGGCTTTACCAGAATGGCCGAGATACTGAGTCCCAATGAACTTGTTGCCGAAATCGACCATTGTTTTAAAGCATTTGATAACATCATCTCAGAATACAATATTGAAAAGATAAAAACCATTGGTGATGCTTATATGTGTGCCGGCGGACTTCCTGTTCCAAATAAAACAAACGCTGTTGATGTTGTTAAAGCGGCTCTGGATATCCGCAAATTTATGCTTAATCTGAAAGAAAACAGGATCCGGAAAGAGCAACCATACTTTGAGATCAGAATTGGGATACATACCGGGCCAGTAGTAGCCGGGATCGTGGGCATCAAGAAATTCCAATACGATATCTGGGGAGATACGGTGAATATAGCTTCGCGGATGGAATCAAGCGGAGAGGTAGGAGAGGTAAACATATCCGGCACAACATATAAGCTGATCAAGAATAAGTTCGAATGTGTCTACCGCGGAAAGATTGAAGCTAAAAATAAGGGTGTTGTGGATATGTACTTTGTGAAATCTGATATCTCATAAAAAATACAGTAGAGACGTTACATGTAACGTCTCTACTGTATTAACATCAAGCTGTATTATACTTCTTGCCCAACCTGCGCATCCAGCGCCAATGGGTTAAAAACAGCACAATACAGATGGTAATCAGCACAGCATTGATATACAAACTGCGCATAGAATCATGCCTGACCCTCCGAATCACATCATCTTTTTCGGATTCATACATTGTCTTCAGGGTTTCATCATCCGGAATCCAGGCTTGTTTTTCATCAGGCGATTTGAGCATGTCCATTTTGTAGTTTTCAAATGATGCCAGGCTGGCTCTATCAGAACTCCTGCCGGCATACAAGGGATCACCCAAATCCATCACGGCAAATATAATGGCTGCCACTGATATCAGGAAGGTGATCACGACAACAAGGCATACAGCATAGCCATAAATTAAGGGTGCTTTCGATTTCTTTTCCATTTTTCCAAATTTTAAAGGGTTAATAATTAATGAGAAATTTTACCGGGTTTCTGTCAGAAAGGCCTGGAGAAATACGGTGTGTTTTCAGGGACAACACCCGGAGCAACAAATAAGTATTCGGGTGGTGAAGCAGAAGCCCTTGAACAGAAAGGATCAAGTTCTTTTGTTTTAACACCATATTCTTCAGCCTTACTTTCATCCCCTGACATTTTACTGGCTCTCGCCATCATCCGGTAGGTAAAAGCCTTTATGGAACCCGGTGCATCCGGATTCAGATCAAGATATTGCTGAAAAGCAGCAAGGGCATCAACAGCCAGAGATTTTGTATTTGCTGTATCCCGCCTGGCAAACATAACAGTTGCCCTTCCAAGATCAATGAGTGCAGGACTTTTTTCCGGGTCAAGGGATACAGCCTCTTCAATAAATTTCCTGCCATTTTCAATATCTCCATCCATCAACCAGGCCCTGCCCAATTCTTCAGCTACTGCAGCTTCACCCGGATTGGCTTCATAGGCTGTCTGCCAGAATTCTACCAGGCTGGCATCTTCGGGTAAGAGAAAGACCTGCCCTTTCAGTCCATTCACAGGACTGCATTCATCCAGCTGCGCCACAAAGTTTTCCGCTTTCTGATAGTCACCTCCCATCTCTGCCGGCAACATGGCATTGATCTCTATCAGGGTGATCAATGCGGGAGCATAGCAGGCATCGATTTCAAGTGCTTTTTCAAAAGCTTCATTGGAGGCAAACATCTTTTCCTTAACTTCCTCCTTGCCTCTCATTATATCCACATAGACATCCAGAAATTTTATGGTTCCTTCATAATATGCATAAATGACATTTCCCGGTTCCAAGGCTGAAGCTTCAGAAGCATTGGCAACAATCTCACTGATCTCATATTTCTGACCAGCCAGTAATGCATGATGTTTGGCACGGGCAAGCTCGTACCATGCTGCAGCATTCCCGGGATCTGATTCCAGGGCAACATTTAATACGGAAATAGCAGAATCTGCATGCCCGGAAATTCTCAGATCATAAGCCTGCTGCGCCACATCATCCGTTTTCTGTCCTGTACATGACAGGAAAGAAAAGGATAAGCAGAGTATGCCTGCTAAAAAATACACAGACATCAGGTTTTTCTTTTTCTTCTTTTTTGTTTTCATTTTTCTCATTTTGGTTAAAAATACGGTTTAATAATAAGTTACTCAAGTAACCAGGGATTTTATAATGGCAGTATTAATCCTGCAGTCGAATTTAATACTGTTAATTAGCTTGTATAACATTCACAAATGATGTCAAAGCATTGTGCAGTAATATTGCAAGTACAACGCTCATCAATCCTCCGGGAATGGGAAAAATAGCTCCCGCCTTACCAAGAACGGATTCAACATTAACACCACCTCTGATCACCGGAACCAGCTTGCCCGGATCCTTTTTTGAGGGAACTTCTTTCACCAGGTTTGAATAAATATCGATTATGCAGACGCCTGGTTTAAGCCATTCGGCCTTTACATATTCCGGCTCTTTGGTCACAACCACCAGGTAGTCGGCTCTCCTGCAATGTTCAATCAGTTTTTGTGAATTCCGGTTTATTATGGTAAGAATGCAATTCTTCGGTACTGCTTTTGTAAAGGCTGTCCGGGTAACCATATTAACCAGTTGGTTTGAGAAGAATTCATCATCCAGCAGAAGTACCCATTCAGACTCTTCTCTAACCTGGATATCATTGCTTTTAAATAATTCATGCAAGGCAGTCGGTAAGCACATCGGATAAAATTGCTCCACGATATCAGGCATGAGTGTTCCCATCATATTCAGGGGGTGAAAACCCTCAACTTCTTTACGGGGATCGATCCTGTTTACGATCCTGACGGGAATGAGATGCTCAGGCAGAGGCTGTAACAGTACAATGGCATGGATCTCATCATTCCTGTTAAGCTCATCAATCCGTTTAAACAGATCTGCTTCTGTAATATCATCCGGCTGGATTTCATTAAATACCTGAAATCCCAATCCTTCAGCCAGTTGTACATGAAAAGGGATATTATACTTGCCCAGGGGCACACCCATGAAGCCCACAAATGCGATTCCGGGCCTTTTATTGTGAATTTCTTCTAACCTGACTATTTCAGATTTCACCTCACCAAGGATCTTATCCTTAAGTGCAGCATCTTTAATAATTTTTGTTTCCATGATTTTATATTTTTTACTCAGTTCTTAAATAATTTCAAAATATCTGATCATTCAGGAATTACTTCCCAAATTTTATTACAAAATCCACATAAGGAATTCCAATTACCAGTGTTTCAATAATATCCTTGCTATTGATAAATGCCAGGTCTACACTCATTCTTTTCCCGGAGAACCTTATCCCATAGGAAACCAGTAGGTAGTACTTTTCTCCATCAAGCGGGGCAAGCCAGTTCTCAGATACAAACCAAACTTTCTCAGAACATCTTGCCATACCACCGAACATAATGAATGGATCCTTTTCAAAAGTCCCGTCAACAAATCCCCATCCAATGCCAGTCGTAAAATTGCTGTTATAAGATCCAAAAGTGCTTAAAGCATATGGTATCCCGGCAGAAAAATTATTTAATTGCATAACATACAAGCCCCCTACCCCGACATGCACATAGTCGTGAACCTTCACGCCTGCTTTCGCATTGAAATTCAGGACCGGGTTCCATTCTCCATCATTGGTCCTGGCAAACATGCTGATAAAATCAAATCCTCCCCCGATGGAAAAATTATCCGCTACACCCACGTTGAACATATTGCCCACGATATAGATATTCTGATAGTAGCCTTCGCCTTTCCTCAGCGGGATAGCTGTGGGAGCAAACAGTAAGCGGGTAGCATTTGGGTTGGGAAACCAATAGGATTTCTTTATCTGGAGCGAAGCGTTTAGAGGGATCATTTTATCAATTCTATCTCTGTTTACTGTGAGCTCCCCCAGATCCTGTAATTCTAATGTTACTTCCGTCTCGGTTTCCGATAATATGGTCCCTGTTAATCTTGTTCCATCTTTGAGTTCAATTTTGTATGGGACTGGAGTAAATATTGGCCCCATTTTAATCCGGTCAACAATATTTTTGGGGTATTGATTAAAAACCAATTTCCCGTCTTTATTTATGTACTTAACATAAATTGTATCAGACTGATCAGTATCTGTCACTATCTTACATGGGATGACTTCACCTGACTTCAGCCAGAGGGTATCCTGGTTATATTCAGTATGTTCCTGTGCATGTATCAGCATCCCGCTGAATACGATTGCGAAAGCGATTATGATAGTTTTCATAGCGAATTAAGTTTAAGGTCATACCAGATTGTATATTTATAATTATTTGTCGTATAGTTTGTTTCACGCCTTTAGCGAATATGGAATCGAATCCCGGTGCTGATCAGAAAGCCATTTGAATAGATTGGGTTTGAAGGGATTTTATCTGCGGTCGCACCTGTTCCGACACCACCTAACTCGATAAAGTAGCACCCTCTTATACCTGGATAAAATTCAAAGCCAAATACCCCATACCCTCCAAGAACAAAATCTTTATCTGAAAAATCAGATGAGGGGATCAAAGCAATAAGCCCACCTTCACCGTATAGTTTTATTGACCCGGCAACGTATGCGCTAATGCCAACAACACCCAGGGATAAATTATAATAGGGGGTCCATGTAATTTTTTCATCCTTAAGGTGCTCATTATACATGAGGTTCCCTCTCATGCGGATGGCAACTCTGTCCTTTGCAAAATACGGACTGGTTGCAGATAGTCCTAAGCCAAAGTCTTTCTGATATTGATTCAATTGAAATCCAAATGAAAAACCTGTGCTGATAGAATTTTCCTGTGCATGCAATGAACATGTAATAAATGTCATTATGCTAAATAAGATTAGAATTCGTTTCATAATTTCCTCCTTTATTTATTGAGTGAATACTTTCATTATTATCAATATGTATGTTTTTGATCTTATTTATTATCTGCTTTGAATTTAGATTTTAATGCATGATTATAATTAGCTTAAACTATTATGCGAATTGGTTAAAGTATTGCAGATCAAAATTCCTTATTGATATTTGCCTGCTCCCGCCCTCAATTTCCTTCACCAATTTCACCAGAAAATTATTCAGGGGCGAAGGAACTTCATATTTCCTTGCATTATTACATATGTATCCGTTAAGGAAATCAATCTCGGTTTTTCTGCCTGTTTCGAGAGATTGAAGGCTCGAGGATTTCAGATTACGGTATTTAAGCCCAATGATTCTGATCAGCATATGTTTCTTCATCTTTCCCCATATGCTATTACCTTCAGCAAAGGCATAAAAATCAAAGCTTCCAGCATACTTTTCTATGAAAATGTCTTTTGCCTTTGCCACATCAACAGCCTCCTTGATGATCTGTATAAAGATGTTCCTGAGTTTTCTCTTCATAAGCATATTACCCAAGGTCATACCGCTTATAGCCCCCAGGGTCGTAATGCATGAATTAATGATGAGTTTGGCATAGAGGCTTCCCATCAGGTTTAAAGTATAATGTACCGGAACAATTGATTTGAGAACCTCCCCAATAAGTTTGAAATGATTCGGTGTTTCATTGTTTACTTTTCCAATGGTAAATGAACCATTGGAAGTCATTTCTATAATACCCGGACTATGAGCTGTTGCTCCCCATCCAACGATGCAACCGCAGACTCTCTTATCCCCAAAAACCTTGACAAGATATTCTTCGCAAATACCATTTTGCAGGGATACCACAACCGAGCTGTCTTTCATCAATGGTTTGATCCCCTTCACTACGTCTTTTAATACTGTAGCTTTTGTGGCAATAAAAATGATGTCTTTTTTATCTTCCACGTCTTCTATTTTATTATACGCTTCAATCTTAATCCTGAAATCTCCGCAGCAGCCACTAACATCAAGGCCATCATTTTCTATTTTATCTGAAAGTCCGGGGAAGGGATCAACCACCACAACATTATAAGCTGCGCGTGCAATTTGAGCTGCAGTAATTCCTCCGATTCCACCTGCTCCGACAATTAAAATTTTAAGATTGTTATTTGCTATGTGATTCATCACTCCCGAGTTTTGGGTTCTTAACTGACTCAAAATTAAACACAAAGCAAGGCAGATCAAAATGGGAAAATGCAAGAGAGGTTTATGATTTTGCAGATTTTACAAATAATTCAAGGCTTGAATGATGGTCTTTTGCAGATTTTGCAAATTGCATAGCCCGGAATGATACCCGTCGAATTGATTTTGCAAAAAATAGTTTGTTGGGTGGGATGGTTTTGCACAAATTGCAATATTTAACAATAAACTGAGGCTGTCTCAGTTTAAGTGATCCTGCTCCTGAAATTATGAATGGTTTCCGTCAGCTTAATGAAGAACCGATTGCGCTCCTTGGCACCGGAAACACTGATAAGATTTGAATTTCTCAGCAAGCGCCGGAAATATGTTTCCACATTTTCACAAAAGACTGGGCTTTGAGTGATCAGCAGGCTGAGGGTATTAAAGGTGAGGTAAACACTTGTCACATCATCTCTCCTTACCAGGATACTGTTGTCGTTTAGAACCACTTCGTTCTCATACATTTTGAAGTTATCTTCGATGCCTTCGGCAGCTTCCCCATACATAAATTTAAACCCGCACTCCGCCTGCTTACGTAAATGCTGCAGCCATTTTTCAAGTTTATCGCAGAGGTTAAATACATCGTCCTTTTTTTCAAAATATCCAGACACATAATAGTACTCCATTTGTCGAAGGGTGATATTAAAGGTATCTTCATTCCATATTTCAATGGTGGGAATTTTATTTGAAACAGAAAGAAATTGTCTGCCGATATTTATAAGCTCCATGTCAGCATCATCAAGCCTCAAACGCTGGCCTTCAAATTCGGGGAACTGGCAAAGTGTTTTCTGCCAGAAGAAAACCTTAAAAGCTGCCAGCTCAGGCACCTGGAAATTATAAAAAACCGGAGGGTCCTTGGCAGCATAGAGAATCTCCTTATCAGAGGCTTCATTAATTCTTTTGGTGTCAGCCAATATTAGCGTCAACCATTCTTTCAGTCCGAGTTTATCAGGTTCCAGTGTGAAATAATCGAAGATGATGCTGTTGGCCTGCACACCGAAGAGGGCATCAAGCGAGATCCTGTACTCACTGCTTATTTTATACAGCTCTTCCAAGCTCAGTGCCTTTTCTCCCCTGATGCGGCGATAGGCGCTATCGTAACTGATACCAAGCAATTCAGCGATTTCATGAACAAATGAGGTACTTGAAGAAAGGCATTTTTTTATTCGGTCAAAAAGGACTTTCTGGATATCCGGGGTCTGATCCATGAGGTAAATATACGATAAATTGCATACTAAATGCAAAACACTTATAGGTGTTAGGTGCTTGGTGTTAAGTGTTAGGTGAATTTTTAATTTTTAATGTTAAATTAGTCAGTTATATTTATACAGCCTACAGCCTACAGCCTTATTTTTCCCTAACTTTACCCCATGCAATTCACCAAAGCCATCGTCCGCATACCCTGTGAAAGAATGACTGAAGGCCTGAGCTCTTCCGGATTCGGGAAACCCGATTACAGCAAAGCCATCATGCAACATGAAAAATATGTTCAGGCTTTGGAGGATTGCGGACTTGAAGTGATTGTGCTGCCTCCTGACAATGATTTCCCGGATAGCACCTTTGTGGAAGACACTGCCCTCCTGACACCAGCCCTTGCCGTGATCACCTTGCCGGGAGCCCCAAGCAGGAAAGGAGAGATCAGGGACATGCAAAGCATCATCGGCCGTTTTTACAATCATATTGAATTTATCCGGGCGCCCGGGACCCTGGAAGCAGGAGATGTGATGATGGTGGGCAGCCATTTTTTTATCGGACTGTCGGAAAGAACGAATACCGATGGTGCCGGCCAGCTTATCAGCATCCTTGAACAATATGGTATGACAGCTTCTGTAGTTGAGATCGCTGATATGCTTCATCTTAAATCAGGGGTATCCTATCTGGAAAACGAAAATCTACTCGCCACAAAATACTTTCATGAGCTCGCCGAATTCAGAAAGATGAACATCATCCCGGTACCGGAACATGAAGGCTATGCAGCCAATTCGCTTTGGATAAATGGAAGCGTTCTGGTACCTGAAGGCTATCCGGAAACCCTTGAGAATATCAGCAATGCCGGATATGAAACTATCATTCTGGATGTTTCGGAATTCAGGAAACTGGATGGGGGGGTGAGTTGTCTTTCTTTGAGGTTTTGAGTGTCCGGGGACTTTGGGCTATGAGATTATGGGACTTCGGGGATCAGAGAGTCAGGGGGTCAGAGAATCAGAGGGTCAGAGAATCAGAGGGTCAGAGACTTAGAGGCTTAGAGGCTTTGGGACTATAGGACTTTGAGAATTGGGGAATTACTTTTGCAATTTGCAAACTGCAATCTTCTATCTGCAATACATATCAGGGTACAAATAGACCACGGATTTCACGGATAAAACAGATCAGCACAGATTTGGAATTTGATAGTCGATTTCATATCTTCGTACTCATGATGTTAGGCAAAATCAGCTCACATGGAAAGACAAACATTATCCACGGATTCTAAGATTATTGCAATCGTCAGCTATTTGGGCTTGTTGGGTTGGATCCTTGCCTATATTATTTACCAGAAAAGTAAATCAGAGTTTGCGATATTTCACCTCCGCCAGGCACTGGGAATAAATATCATCGGGTTTTTTATATTTTTTATCCTTCGGGCCCCCTTCTTTGGCTGGGCACTGGCACTGGCTTTTTTTGTGTTATGGTTGATGGGATTCATTTATGCCATACAGGGCGAAGCAAAGCCGGTTCCTTTAATTGGGGATTTTATTCAGGATTTGTTTAAAGGAATCAGATAAGAACAAGGAATAACGAACAAGGAATAAGAATAAGAATTATGAAGTGAGTTGGGAGTTAATATAGCATAAAGGCAGCAGGACAGCAACCAGCAAGCCAGTAGCCAGTAACAATATTTTCACTACATTTGAATCTTAAAACCAAGCCTTATTCTTATGAAAAAACTATCCCTGCTGATTCTCAGTATGATAAGTACATTTTTTCTTGCCGGTCAAACACCCGGAACTCTCGATCTTTCTTTTGGCAATAACGGTATCACACTGACTGATTTCAGTGGTGAAGATAATGGTTGCCAATCCTCGGCCATACAAGCCGACGGCAAAATCGTGCTGGGTGGTTATGCTTATGACGGAAGTAATGACAATTTTTCATTTACACGCTATCTGCCTGACGGAACTCTGGATAACACTTTTGGTTCGGGGGGCATCATGACCGTGGTTTTTGGTGGGTCTGGCGATGAACTTATCGATATCGCTATACAGGCCGATGGCAAAATTGTTGCAGTCGGGTACACTGACAGTGGTACTTCTGTATCAAATATGGTACTGATGAGACTGAATACCGACGGGTCTCTTGATAATACATTCAGCAACGATGGCACGGTACTCATTGACTTTGGGCCGGGGACGAACTCTTATGGTATGTCGCTGGACCTGCAGGATGATGGAAAGATAGTAGCTGCAGGATATCTTTTTGATATGGCAGATGATATACAGAGTGCTCTATGCAGGTTGAACCCGGATGGGTCTCTGGATAACAGCTTTGGCTCAAATGGGATCATCATACATGATATTCTTTCGAAGAAAAATTTCATCAATAATGTTGTACTGCAGGGCGAAAAAATTATTATTGGAGGTTTGTCGTATATAGATGGTGATGAAGTATTTGTCACGCTGAGCCGTTTTCATTCAGATGGGCTCCTCGATATGAGTTTTGGTGTAAGCGGGAATGTTGAGATTGGGATACCCATTGATACCTGGATTCTTTCACCGGAAGGTGATATGTGCCTGGATGATGAAGGCCGTATTATCTTTGCTTGCTATGTGAGCGGCATAGCCGGTGATCATATTGCCGTGTTGCGATTTCTTCAGTCGAATGGATATCCCGATAACTCATTCGGGGAATATGGCATGACCGTTACACCTATAGAAGGGAATACCAGAGCTTATGCTGTGACCACACAATACGACGGTAAGATCATTGCCGGTGGCTATCAGTGGATTGAGGATCATGCTGATTTTGCCATGGTCAGATACCTGGAAGATGGAACCCCTGACAGTACCTTCGGGGCTGAAGGTACGGGGGTGGTGATCACCAGTGCCAGCAGTGGGGGGACTTATCCCGACAATAGGATTCATTCACTGAATATGCAGGCAGACGGAAAGATTGTTGCCGCCGGCTCTGCTCACAGCGTCACCGGAAGTACTGATTTTGTGGTAGCCAGGTACTATTCAGGATTGAATGTTGGCATTGAAATGCAAGAAACTTCAGACATCAATCTTTGCATTAATCCAAATCCTGTGACTGATAAGACCATCATAAGCTTCAAGCTAAAAGAACCCGGAATGGTACAGGCTGAAGTGATCAATACTACCGGAAAGATTGTATCGATGATCACTGATGAATTATATTACAAAGGCAAACATCAGCTTCGCTGGGATGGAAGCGGGCTGGCGGCAGGAGTGTATATTGTTAAGATGACGGTTGGGGATATGATCTATACTTCGAAGATTGTTAAAACAGACTAAAGAAGACCGAAGACCGAAGACCGAACAACGAGCAACGAGCAACCAGTAGCCAGTAGCCAGTAACCAGTAGCCAGTAACCAGTAGCCAGTAACAATATTTTTACTACATTTGAATCTTAAAACCAAGCCTTATTCTTATGAAAAAACTATCCCTGCTGATTCTCAGTATGATAAGTACATTTTTTCTTGCCAGCCAAACACCCGGAACTCTCGATCTTTCTTTTGGCAATAACGGTATCACCCTGACTGATTATATTAACAATGGAAATGATAA
>JAIOSQ010000256.1 GCA_021107535.1 Bacteroidales bacterium
GTAAAATTGGAATACAAATTCACTTTATGGTTAAACTTTTCTGTTATAGGATCCCACGTCCATACATCAGGCGACTCACCATAAAACAGGATATAATCACTCTGATCGAAACTTCCATCGGCTTCACCGGAAACAAAAATCGTATTTTCCATGAGGTCGTCGTACCTGAAATCAGAGCAAGGTTCCGGCAGCATTCCACCGCCATTTCCGTATACCCTCAGGTTACGAGGATCTATGGATGAAGGATTTATCCCCATCCCGGAAAGATCGTTATAAGTGATCCTATAAACCCCGGTAAATTGCACGGCTACTTTATACCAGTTACCTGATGCCAGTACTGAATTTTGTTTATACACCTTTGAACCTGCACCTTTTAACATTGGTTTTTCGATCACCCTTACCCGGAGTGTAAATGAGACCAGTTTCTGATACCTTCCGCTCACAGGATCACGCCTGAGAGGCACAAAAGCAAGGATAGCATAGGGTTGTTTTCGCTCCACCGCAATTCCGGTCCTGACTTCTATATTTTCTTTGATAAGATCAACACCATTCAGGCTTTTCATGCTTTCTGAACTCATATTTTCCCATACCTGGTCTGTGATGATCGCCTCAACTTCAGCCTGGGCCACAGAGATCCTGAATTTTTCTTTATATACCGGCAGGCTGGCTGTTTCAAGATCGTAGCGTGCACCGGTAAATGATAATTCAGTCACATACCTATGATCTGTGATCTTTAACTTGCTTATCGGGGTCCAGACAATCTTTCTGCTGAATGGTCCAATGTCAGCTATAGCAGATAGCGGCATAATAAAAAGGACCAATAATAAATATATTAAACTCCGTTTTAGCATATGCTTCAGGTTAAGACCCGGACAGGGCCAGATTTTATGGGCAGATACGGATATTTAAAAAACAATATCCTGTATATCTAAATTACATTTTTAAACGTTTTACTTGTGTTTATATTGCAAAAATATACTTGTTGCAGTAAAAAATTAATCATAGTATAAAAATTGTTTGTATTATTGTATGCTTAATTTCAGATACTTATTTTTGAATACAGGATGACCAGGATAACTCATATTCTCATACTGCTTATCTTTCTGGGTTTAGCTTTTAATAGCAGGGGGCAATCTCTGCCTGATCCCCATTTCTCTCAGTTTTACGCCAATCCGCTTTACCTGAACCCTGCCCTGGCAGGTTCGAATATATGCCCGCGCCTGAACCTGGGTTACAGGAACCAATGGCCGTCATTGCCCAATAATTTCGTTTCCTACAGCGCATCTTTTGACATGCATATTTCAAAGATCCACGGTGGAATCGGAGTTTATTTTCTGAGTGATAATGCCGGAGACCTGTTAAGTACCAATATTATCAGTGCAATGTATTCATACCAGCTGCAGATTGGCAACTGGACTTATGTTAATTTCGGACTGGAGGCCAGCTTTATACAGACAAAGCTGAAATGGAATAATTTGATCTTTGGTGATATGATCGATCCCAATCTGGGTGTGGTTAACCCGACATCAGAAGCACCTCCCGATAATAGTACTCTTGCGTATCCGGACTTTGATGCCGGCCTGTCATTTTCATATAAAGGCAACATTTACGGAGGGGTTGCTGTCCATCATCTTACTGAACCCAATAATGCTTTTTATGATGCAAACACCAGTAAGCTATATATGAAGTTCACCGTACATGGCGGGGTCTTTATTGACCTCACCGGTAACAGCCAACGGGATGAAAATTATGGAAGTTTTTCCATTTCACCTAATTTTCTTTACATGCAACAGGATAACTTTCACCAATTAAATGTAGGTTTGTATGTTAATAAGCGGCCGTTCATCGCAGGCGCCTGGTTCAGGCATAACTTTGAAAATGTCGATGCCATCGTTCCCATGATCGGGCTGGACTGGAAAGGGCTGAAAGTCGGATACAGTTATGACATCACACTTTCACAGCTCAAAAGCACAACGGGCGGAGCACATGAGATATCGCTCGGATGGCAATTTAATTGTATGGATCAAAAAAGAAGAAGGATCAGGGCAATAAATTGCCCAAGGTTTTAGTTAATAACTCACATATTATAAAAAAGATAGACAAAAATGATGAAGCACAGCAAATTAGCCCAAGTATTCCTGATGGTGATGATCATTGCATTACTGTCATCCTGTAGCCTCTTCCAAAGGAAAGAATATTCCAGGACAACAGGTTGGGAATACAATAATCCTGAGAATGGCGGATTTGAAGTTTCCGATGTAAAAGAGCAATATACAGGCCCCGGCCTTATCCTCATTGAAGGAGGTACTTTTGTCATGGGATCCACTCAGGAAGACTTGATGTTCGACTGGAACAACTATCCGCGGAGGGTAACCATTGCCTCTTTCTATATGGATGAAACGGAAGTCAGCAACCTGGACTATCTCGAATACCTGTATTGGTTGAAAAGGATTTTCAGCACCGACTACCCGCAAGTATTTGTGAACGCATTACCAGATACGCTCGTCTGGCGCGACAGGTTATCCTATAATGAACCCCTGGTGGAAACCTATCTTCGCCATCCGGCATATAATAATTATCCTGTTGTTGGGATATCATGGCTTCAGGCAAATGATTACTGCTCCTGGAGGACTGACAGGGTGAACGAACAAATGCTCATCCTGGAAGGGATCCTGGATCCCGACCCGGATCAGAGAAATGAAAATAACTTCAACACTGAAGCATACCTTGCCGGCCAGTATGAAGGCCTGGTGAACAAACCTCTCAGGAATCTGAACCCCAACTCAACAGGCGAACGTAATGCCAGTATAAGAGACGGGATCATTACACCGCGTTACAGGCTCCCAACCGAAGCTGAATGGGAATATGCAGCATTAGGACTGATTGGTAATACGCTGTATGAAAGGATTGTTGAAAGAAGAAGATATCCATGGAACGGGAACTATACCCGTACAGATGAATCGAGATATTACGGAAGCTTTGTTGCCAACTTCAAAAGAGGCCGTGGTGATTATATGGGTGTTGCCGGCAACCTGAATGACGGTGCCGACATCCCTGCTCCGATTGGTTCTTACTGGCCGAACGATTATGGCCTCTATAATATGGGTGGTAATGTCAGCGAATGGGTGCTTGATATCTACAGGCCACTCAATCTCGAAGATTTCTCCGATTACAATCCTTACAGGGGGAACGTCTTTATGAATTCTGTACGCGATCAGGATGGCTTCCTGGTAGAGAAGGACAGCCTCGGAAGAATCAGGTATGAAGAGGTTCCTGACGAAGACCTCGTTGGAAGGACCAATTATCGCAAAGCTGACAATATTAACTACTTTGATGGCGACCAGATGTCACATCTTTCTGAAAACAGTGACTGGCTGTCAGAGCCCACTGAATCGAACCAGACCAACGGCATGTATGAATATGGCGCAACTTCACTGATCAGTGATGAAGCCCGTGTATACAAAGGTGGTTCATGGAAAGACAGGGCCTATTACCTCAGCCCCGGACAGAGAAGGTTCATGAATGAAAATATGGCAACCAACTTTATTGGATTCCGTTGTGCCATGTCAAGGATGGGCAGCCCGAATCCAGGCCATTAATGCCGGACCCTCATAAAATATACAGCCCCATCCTTACATCAGGGATGGGGTTTTTTTATCTTTGTAGATGATGGGAGCGATCGAAGAACTTTACAGGCAATATCTTCTCTCCAGCGGGGTCACAACAGATTCGCGCCGGCTTAAAAAAGGGAATATCTTTTTTGCCCTGAAAGGTGAGAATTTCGATGGCAATGCGTATGCAGCAGCTGCTCTTGAAGATGGTGCAGCTTTGGCCATCATCGATAATGAAGAATTCAATACTGTTCCCGGATGCCTTCTTGTTCGTGATGTTCTTTCAAGCCTGCATGAGCTGGCAACTTATCACAGAAAACAACTGAATATACCTGTGATCGGGCTAACGGGTACAAATGGGAAAACCACGACAAAGGAACTGATATATAAAGTGCTTTCCGGAAAATACGACACACACGCTACAGCCGGAAATTATAATAACCATATAGGAGTACCATTAACAATCCTCGGAATTTCTGAACTTACGGAGATCGCTGTTGTTGAAATGGGTGCCAACCATATAGGAGAGATCGCCCTGCTATGTGAAATAGCATCCCCTGGCTATGGCCTTATCACCAATATTGGCAAAGCCCACCTCGAAGGCTTTGGTGGGTACCAGGGTGTGATCAGGGCAAAGACTGAAATGTTCGACTATCTCAATAAAGTGGGAGGAACGGCCTTTGTAAATCATGATGATGAGTTTCTGATGAGTCTTGCAGGCAGACTTAAAAAGCTGACCTATGGCACAAATCCCGGTGCGGATCTGCGGGGACAGATCACCTCATCCATACCTTTCCTTGAGATCTTATGGAACAGGGATGGCGGTTCGCTTCAGATCCCATCACAACTTTATGGTGATTACAACTTTGAAAATATCATGGCAGCAATTTGTGTGGGAATGTTTTTTGGAGTTGATCCCGAAGATATTGTCAGTGCCATTTCTGAGTATATCCCTGACAATAACAGGAGCCAGGTGATCAAAAGCAAATCCAATGTTATTTACATGGATGCCTATAACGCAAACCCATCCAGCATGACGGCGGCAATTATCCATTTTGGAAAACAAAGCGGAGACAAAAAGATGCTGATTCTCGGTGACATGTTTGAACTTGGAGAGGAATCAGCACAAGAACATCAGAAAGTACTTGATATTATTCGTAAAAAATTTCACCGGGTGATGTTGATAGGCCCTGAATTCTCTGATATATGCCGTGATGAAGAATTCCACATATTCAAGGACACGGCTGAAGCTGCCGAATGGCTTCAAAAGCATCCTGTTGAAGATACAAGCATACTTGTGAAAGGATCACGTGGCATCACCCTGGAGAACCTGCTTGATCATTTGTAAAAACTAAAAATTGAATAGTCATTCTGGCATTGGCGTTATGTCGGGGACCTCTCATGACGGGCTGGACCTGGCTCATTGTATCTTCAGAAATGATGGTGAATCGTGGTCTTTTGAGATCACCCATGCAGAAACCATCGCTTATGATGCTGAATGGAAGTCAAATCTGCTCAGTCTTCCGCAAGCCAATTCCGATACCATCAATAAGGCAGATCATGCACTGGGTGAATACATTGGGATTTCTGTTGATAATTTTATCAGGAAGCACAAGCTGAAGCCTGATTTCATCGCCTCACACGGGCATACTATCTTCCACGAGCCTTCAAGAAAGCTTACTTTGCAAATAGGAAATGGCCAGATGATATCCTCTATCTGCCGCTTGCCTGTTGTAAATGATTTCAGAAGCAGGGATGTGGGCATGGGCGGTCAGGGAGCACCCCTGGTTCCGCTGGGAGATCTGCTGCTGTTCCCTGATTATGATTACTGCCTGAACCTGGGTGGTATTGCCAATATTTCGTACGACAAAGAGGGAGAAAGAATTGCTTTCGACATTTGCCCGGTAAACATGGTTTTAAATTACCTTGCTGAGAAGGCAGGAAAGCCATATGATAATAAGGGACAGATGGCAGCAAAAGGAAGTATTGTACCTTCTTTGTGGGAAGAACTCGAAGGATTGCCTTTTTATGCTATTTCCGGTCCCCGTTCGCTAGGGAGGGAATGGGTATCAGAAAATGTGTTTCCCCTGATCAAGTGTTTTGAATATCATAGCAAGCAGGATTTACTGGCCACTTTCACCGAGCATGTTGCCCAGCGGATATCTGCAGTATTACCGTACAATGCAGGAAGGATCATGCTAATTACAGGCGGGGGTGCCTATAATGAATTCCTGGTGAACAGGATAAAATACCATTGTGATTTACAAATTGTTATCCCTGACAGGCTTCTTATCGAATATAAAGAAGCCATGATCTTTGCCTTCCTGGGCTTGCTCAGGCTGGAAAGGATTAACAATGTACTGGGCTCTGTTACAGGTGCAGGGAAAGATCACTGTGCGGGAACAGTATATGATATCACCTAAACCTGATTATTCAGTTTCCTGTATGATCCATTCCCGATGGAATTCAAGGCCTTCCTGCATACCGAACTCATGAAGTTCACCCTGATCGGTCAGTCTGTACCTTGTGCCCATAATTAAGAAAGAAACACTTTGTTTATCGATCTTTTTAAAAGTGATATCACTTCTTTTCAGTGAGCCATTCCACGTTTCAGAATCACCTTCAATTACCTTCAAATTGTAACCAAGATAGAATTTATCCTCTTTTTCATCCTCAAATTTGATAAAATAAAGATAGATCCCATTCTGATGCTCAATTTCGAGGCCTTCATCATGGCCCTTCATATGGTTATAATAAAATTCCTGGGAGGTCAGGTAGTCCAGGATGGCATCATCATCATTAATATTTACGACAACAGCAGCATGGTCTTTTTTCCCATGTAAAAGGCCCGATTCTTCCTGAAGATAATAGACGCCCGCACCGGCAAGATAACCGGCAAGAGCCAGAAGGCTGAGACGCTTCATATACCAGATAAAGTCGATCTTCTCCATACCCATCACAGCCACACCGGCAGCTGAACCAATGATCAGGATACTGCCACCTGTTCCGGCACAATATGCCAGGAATTCCCAGAAATAATGATCCTGAGGGAAGTTATACATTTGCATTGCTCCGGCCACAAGCGGTACGTTATCGACAATCGCTGAGAGCACCCCGATGATAATATTGATCACGTATAAATTCCCGATATGTTTATCCAATGTGTCAGCCAATAACATGAGATGCCCGGCAGTGGCAAGTGCGGATACGGCAAGCAGAATACCAAGGAAAAACAATACACTGGGCACATCAACTTTTCGTAATACACCGGCGATGGTCAGGTTCCTGGAAGCCTGCTCACTCTGATCATTCCTCCTGGCATGCAGGATCTCTGTAATGACCCATAAGGCGCCCAGGGAGAATATCATACCGAGGTATGGAGGAAGGTGGAACATTGTTTTGAAAACAGGTACAAAGAGCAATCCACTGACACCAATAAAGAATATGGCATTTCTTTGAATGACAGGTACAAGGTCTCCGTTACTAGAATTAGATAAATCAGGGCGTTCTACATTTCCTTTCAGGGTATAGGATAAAATGGCAAGTGGAACCAGCATAGATACCAGGCTCGGCAGGAAGGTCATCACCATAATATTAACCGTACTTACATTTCCGGCTATCCATAGCATGATGGTTGTAACATCTCCGATAGGTGACCATGCACCTCCTGCATTTGCAGAGATGATCACCATACCGGCAAAGAACCAGCGGTCTTTCTTGTTGGATATGAGTTTCCGCAATAAGGCCACCATGACAATAGAGGTGGTCAGGTTATCCAGTGCGGCAGACATGAAAAAGGTCAGAATGCTTATAATCCAAACCAGCTTTGCCCGTTTCAGGGTCTTGATCTTGTCGGTGACGATCCTGAATCCCTGGAAGGAATCAACCAGCTCAACAATGGTCATGGCTCCCAGCAGGAAAAAGAGAATTTCAGAGATCTCTCCAAGATAATGGATCAGTTTATAATGAATCAGCCAATCCATGAAGGAAGTACCGATAGTCCCTTCCAGGTAATGCCTGAGTGAGTCTGAACTCACGAGGATCGATTCACCTCCGACCACAAGTGATACCCACAGAAGCACACCAAGGATCAGAGCCGAGGCAGTTTTGTTAACTTTTATCGGATGCTCCAGGGCAATAGCTGCATACCCAAGAATGAAAATGGCAATCATTACATAAAACATATGCTTGAGTTTTAAAAAATTATGGCTGCAAAAATAGAATTATTTTAAGAGAGGCGGTGAAAAAGTTATTATTTAGAAACCTATATAAATAACTTCATCCGTATTATTCTCCGACCTTCTAAAAGGCTTGTTGTCAAGGCAATTCCGAAGGCATAATAAAAAACGTAAATCTCAGTTAATATTAACAGTCCGGTGTTAACAAAACAGGCTCTATTCTTCAAGCTACTGGTTAATATCTATCTACATTTAACGCAAAATATTTAAAGATGATCATAAGCTTTTTATTACAAGTACAGACTGCGGCAGGGAATGCCGATATTGAACCGACAGAGATATCTCTGACAATCTATGAACTTGTCCTTAAGGGCGGATGGATCATGGCCATACTTGGCCTGCTATCCATCATTGCCATTTATATCTTCGTTGAAAGATTTTTCACCATCAACAAGGCCTCACGTGAGGACAGGCATTTCATGAACAATATTCGCGATTTCATCAAGGGCGGGCGGGTAGATTCCGGCCTGGCCTTATGCAAAAGCAACAGAAGCCCGCTTTCCAGGATGATAGAGAAAGGGCTGATGCGAATCGGCAGGCCGCTGAGCGATATCAATGCTGCCATTGAGAATGTAGGAAAACTGGAGGTGTCGCGCCTGGAGAAAAATGTGGCCGGACTGGCCACCATCGCAGGGGCAGCACCCATGCTCGGATTCCTGGGAACCGTAATTGGTATGATCATTGCCTTTTATGATATGTCCATGGCCGGAAACAACATTGATATTTCATTGCTCTCAACCGGGATTTACCAGGCTATGATCACCACAGTAGGTGGCCTGATCGTTGGGATCGTGGCTTATGTATGTTATAATATCCTGGTCGCAAGAATCGAAAAGCTTGTCTACCTGCTTGAGGCAAAGTCAACAGAGTTTATGGATCTTCTTAACGAACCCGCTTCATAAAACCGGAGGTAACATGGCTATTCAGACAAGAAATAAAAGAAAAGCGGAATTCAATATGGCTTCCATGTCGGACCTGGTATTCCTGCTGCTGATATTTTTTATGCTCACATCAACCCTGGTTGCCCCCAATGCAATAAAGCTCTTGCTTCCCAGCAGTAACAGCAAGACCATGTCCAAACAATCGGTAACGATATACATCAATGAGAAATACCAGTACTTTGTTGAAGAGAACAGGGTAAGCGAACTACAGCTTCAGGACAGGATCGACAATAAAATAGCAGGGCAAATTGATGCCTCCGTTGTGCTCAGATCAGATAAATCAGTACCCGTGCAGTATGTCATTAATGTTATCGACGCTGTTAACAACATTAACAAAAAATATAATACCAAGCATAAAGTGATCCTGGCTACCCGGCCAAAACGATAATATGAGCGAAAAAAACAATAGATTTAAAGGAATTGTCGGAACAATTGCATTCCATCTGCTGGCTTTGCTGGCCATATTGTTTTTCGCATTATCCACACCTCTGCCCCTGCCGGGAGAAGAAGGTGTGGAAGTAAACCTGGGCAGCAGTGATCAGGGAATGGGCTTGGTACAGGAACAATCTCCTCCTCCGGTACAGCAAGCACCAACAGCCCTGCCTCCACCCCAGACTGACCCGGAGCCCGAACCCGAAGAAGATCTGATCACCCAGGATGTGGAGGATGCTCCAGCCATAGAAGAGGAAAAGGCCGAAGAAAAAGATGAGATTAAGAAGGAAGAGGAAGTGATCAAAGCTGAAGAGACACCTATTGAAGAAACAGTGCAGGAAGCAGAGGAAGAACCCGAACCACAGCCGGAGCCACCAAAGGTGAACGAGCGGGCCTTATACAAAGGCACAAGCAATTCGGATGGTGAAGGTAGCAACCAGGGCGAAACCGGTCAGCCCGGCGACCAGGGAAATCCCAATGGCACCCCCGATGCCACCAACTATGAAGGACAGGGAGGCATTGGTGATGGAATCGGATACGACCTGGGAGGCAGAGGGGTAAAGCATCTGCCAAAACCTGCATATAATTCTGATGAACAGGGGAAAGTTGTAGTGGATATCAAAGTTGACCGCAGCGGAAAAGTGGTCTCAGCCATAGCAGGAGCCAAAGGAACCACCATTTCAGACCTCAGCCTGCGCAGGCTGGCAGAAGAAGCAGCACTTCGTTCTATCTTCAGCCCCGACCCCAATGCCCCTGACCGTCAAAGGGGAACGA
>JAIOSQ010000313.1 GCA_021107535.1 Bacteroidales bacterium
TGTGAGACTTTGAGACTTTGAGACTTTGGGACTGGGGACTTAGCAACCTGCATCCAGTATCCAGCATCCAGCATCCAGCATCCAGCATCCAGCATCCAGCAACCAGTATCCAGCATCCAGTATCCAGTATCCAGTATCCAGTATCCAGTATCCAGTATCCAGTATCCAGTATCCAGTATCCAGTATCCAGTATCCAGTACACCTACGCTAAAGCTTCGGTGCACGAAGCATCCAGTAACCACTATTTCCCCACATTTCCCAGTCACTCATTTAAGAAATTTACATATAATTGACCCTCACCGTATTGACTTTTGCTTCCAAATATTGTATCTTTGGTAAACTGCCTTAAAACTCAGAATATAGGTTATATTATCTTTAAAAACCTGGGAGCAGGCTGACCAATGTTCAAATATTTTTTGAATAATATAATATGAGTGTTATGGAAAAGTCCGAACTTGAAAGTATCATTATTGAAGCTATTAACAAATGTGCGGATGAAAACGGATGGGCTAATCTGGCTAAAATGGGAGCATTTATGAGGAAGAAAGGTGTAAAGTACGGAAGGCTTTCACGCCTATTAAAGGAATTCGAGCATCTCGTGGAAATCAGGATTGATGACAGCATCCAGCCTCCGGTGGCATATGCAAAACTGATGGAAGAAAGCTAGTGTTCGTGGGTTTTATTCGTATCAGAAGTGTGCTCTGACAGCAACAATAAAATTCCGGCCGGGCGCTGCAATCCCGGATGAATATGGCCGGTATCTTTTATTGAAAAGATTTTCTATTCCCGCATCGAGAGTCAATTGTTCAATGATCCTGTATGATGCCTTAATATTAAGGGTCCACCATGAAGGTGAATATGGGTTTCCATCATTGTCGTACGCATAGATGTATGATTTATCCCGTTCACTGGGAGCCAGTCGTGAATAAGGGATTGATCCATTATAATTGGCATAGATTTCAGCCAGGAAGCGGCCATGATTAAATATGAGCGCAGTATTACCGAATACAGGTGTTACATGTCGTAATGCGTCCCCCTCATTATCTTCGCCACGAACCCATGTTATGCTGGATTTCAACTTAAAGAACTCACCAATATCAATCAATGCTGTAGCACTCAGCCCGTATATTTTTGCTCCTGCAGCATTGACAATAGCTTCTACCTGGGAAAGTTCACCATCATACCAGATTGAATCCCTGCCATTGAATTCAAAATTCCGGCGAACCATTGCATCAACAAGGATAGTGTAAAAGGCGGATGCTTCAATGACAGCAAAACCTCCCAGTCTTCTCGATGCCCCACCCTCAATGCTGTATGCATATTCGGGCTTTAATCCGGGATTGGGCACCACTACATTACCGGGTGACGAATCAAACACTTTGCCTGCATCATCCAGGTTAGGAGCACGAAATCCGGAAGAAAGGTTAATCCTAAGCTGCCAGACATCAGCCGGCCTCCAGCTAAATCCGACGCTCCCGTTAAGGGCCCCATTGTTTATTGATATCTCATTGAATGGGAAATGGTAGAGAGAAGTATCATTGAATGTTGAGTACAACTTCACATAATTGTAACGCAGCCCCGCAAACATGGTCAGGGTGCTGCTAAATCTTCGCTCGTAGTTCAGATATGCAGCATATGTTGTATAATGATTCTTTCCGTCGGGGTATCTTGTGCCTGTTTTTTCCGTATCACCGCTTAGATAATCGCGCTTGAATGCTGTTGACTTCACATCATTAAATACTCCTTCAAAGCCATAAAACAAGATATTATTTTTATTCAGACGTTTCTCAATATCAATATTTGCAGTATACATATCCACATGTTCATTCTGGTTTTTGAACCAGGGATCTGCGAATTTCCTACTGTGCCGGCTCTCTTCAAATGTCTGGTAAGCAAGGCTGATCTTTAATTCGCTTATCATCCTGCAGTTGATCATGAAAGAACCATTCAATACATTTAGCATCCACTTTTGCGGGCCGTAATACCAGCTTGCATATTTAAGCGTATCCGGGGTGGAATACTGCAACAAACGGTCGTATCTTGGTACATCTGAAGT
The DNA here is from genome assembly GCA_021107535.1 of Bacteroidales bacterium. GTDB lineage: Bacteria > Bacteroidota > Bacteroidia > Bacteroidales > B18-G4 > B18-G4. The sequence continues at coordinate 2,057 of JAIOSQ010000313.1, forward strand.
CTCGGAATAATGAAAACCATAATTCAGGTCTACCCGTTCATTCGGACGAAATCTGAATTTCTGCATAACATTCAATTGGCTGTAACCAGAAAAGCGCTGGATTTCCGGTTCTGTATTGCTGACCATCTGATCCAGGCCGCCATTGGTTTCTACATAATCTCTTCTCAGGTATTCGTCAGGCCCGCTGCTTCCCATCCGCAGGTCATCAAACCAGCTGCTCGAGAAACTGGTCACTGATGCCCATTTCTTTCCCGCCAGCCGGAAATCAAGATGTCCGGTCCGCTCCTTGTTGGCAGAGGAATACCTGCCCATAAGGTTCACCGATGAGGAAAATTTACTTTCTGTGCTGAGTCTTGGCTCGAGTGTCATAAAACTCATGACACCTCCCAGGGCATCACTTCCATATATTACTGTGCCCGGGCCAAATATCACTTCAGTATTTTCGATGGCATTCGGATCGATAGAGATAACATTTTGCAGGTTTCCACCACGAAAGATGGCATTGTTCATCCTGACACCATCAAGCACGATCAGTACCTTATTTGCAGAGAAACCACGTATCATCGGACTTCCTCCCCCCAGCTGGCTCTTTTGCACAAAAACTTCATTCGTGCTTGCCAACACATCGGCTGCAGTTTGTGGATTATCAAATTCGATTTTTTTGGCTGAAACAGAAACGATCCTGTTGGGCAGGTCTTTCAGTTCCCGCTCAAATCGTGTCGCTGATATGATAATCTCATCCAGTGCCACTGACTTTTTTTTCAGATAGACATTGAATTCTTTCTGCTCAAGATCGTCATATAAGAGAAAAATAGTCTCATAAGATGCATGCTGAAATATAAGGGTATCGTTGTGGAGAAAAACAGATATATCTGCAATACCGAAACCATTGGTCAGTGTGGTGTTTGTATGAGCCGGATTGAAAACAGCAACATCTTCAACAGGCCTGAAACTGTCTATATCGCGCACCAGTATCGTCTGTCCATACGAATGCACTGCAATAAGCAAAAGATAAAGTAATAACAATAATACAATCGTGAAACTTCCCGGTTTCATAAAGTACATTTGAAAATAATACAGCTTTGGGGGTACTAAAATCCCCGCCCACAAAGCATTTTCATAACAAAAATCGTGCTAAAATACTAAGATAAGGCATGCAGAACGAAATAATTCCTTTAATACATTGAAAGGCATGGAACAAATAGTGTTGGGTGTTGAGTGTTGGGTGTTGAATTGATTTTAAATGTTAAATGTTAAATTTTATATTTAAAATTATTTCATCAATTCAAATCTCAGAACTCTCCACCACAAATCTCCACTAAACACTAATAATTTGGATTTCATCATTCAGAGTGTTGGGCGGTGGGCAGTGGGTGGAGGTTACTGCTTAATGATCTTGATCGTTTCGCGTTGTTGTGCGGAGCGGATCACACAAAAGTAGATTCCGGGTTTCAATATCTGAGTATCCAGATCAATGATCTGCTTTCCGGGCTTATAGACTTTTTCCTCTACAACAAAAACTTCTGATCCAAGCAGGTTATAGATACTCACTCCCATTTTTGTTTCTTTATCGAGATCAAGCTTAAGCTTTGCATTTTCTGATACAGGATTCGGAAAGATCGATCCTGCAAAATTTTGCAGCGATACTTCAGCAGGCACAATAATGCCTGTGCCAATATCAGGTGTTTCCAGTTTAACATCGGTATAGATCCTGTATTCACCCTGCTCAAGGGGGATGCTCATGTTGATGTCAGCCACTGTAAGCGTTTCCCCGCTGAAGTACTCGTACCAAGGACCGGGATGATTAAAGCCCGGAGTAATCTCATCCGGCACAACATCAAAATTACCGACAATCACTACATTCATGGTATTACTGTAGAGCCTGATCCTCTTCATCGGTGGGGATACATCCAGATCATAATCCTCTGTCTCAAACACATTATGAGAAACACGCAGATTAATTAATGCTGATATAAAATCATAGTTATACTTTCTTCTCCAGTCATCATAATAATCCCAGCGAACGGGCTTCTCTCCCAGCCTGCCGTTATAATTTATGGAATAATCATATCCCAATTCACCAAACTGCCAGATCATTTTCGGACCTGGAATGGTATAGAAAAAGGTTGAGATCAGCCTGATCCTGTCCAGTGCCGTTGTAGTGTCCTTAATGCTATAGTCGCCTTGCTCCTTCCCCCAACTGTAATTTTTGAACATGATCCGCTCTTCGTCATGGCTCTCCATATAACCGACTACATGCGGATCATTCCATCCCCTCTTCTGGTAGGATATCCATGAAAAATCAGATTTTCCGTTCTCTGTATAACTCATGGAAGCCTCACCATAATTATAATTTGCATTGCCCCACATTAAAAACCCATAATTTGCCAGTTCTTTCTCTTCCGAGTTTTCAGAAAGATGTTCCAGGATGACGATAGCATCTTCATTTCGTTCCCAAATCTCATCGGCCATTCTTTTCAGGATGGCGATTCTGTCGGCATCGTAATTGCTTCCCCACGGGTCATTACTGCCATGAATGGTATTGCTGAAGCCTTTGGTAAAGTCGAAACGGAAGCCGTCGAAACGGTATTCGCTCATCCAATAGCTGTTAACGCTATCCATAAAATTCTGTGTATAGATACTTTCATGGTTGAAGTCGTTGCCCCATTGGGCATCCGGGTTCGTAAAATTACTCTGGATATTATACCATGGATTATCAGAAGTAGGATTATTACCATCAAAGTACATCTGCACCAGTGGCGACTGGTCGTAAGAATGGTTCAGCACCATATCAAGGATTACGGCAATACCACGCTTATGGCATTCATCGATGAGCATTTTAAGGTTATTCTTTGGACCATAATATTTATCCGGGGCAAAATAAAATGAAGGATTATAACCCCAGCTGCTGTTTCCTTCAAATTCATTTACGGGCATCAGTTCCACTGCGTTCACTCCCAGCCTGGCAAGATAATCAAGCGTATCGGAAACTGCAGCATAAGCATGCTTGCTGGTAAAATCTCTCACAAGCAATTCATAAATTACAAGATCTGTTGTTTTGGCAGGAATAAAGCTTTCCACTTCCCATTGATAGGGTTCCTGGGCAGTTTGCATTACAGTGGCAACACCTGTTGTTTTCCCGGCAGGGTACGCAATCAGACCAGGATAAGTCTCTTCTGAAATATACTGATCATTCCAGGGGTCGCTTGTTTTGTCGGCATAGGGGTCCCCCACCCTGATCTCACCATCGACAAGATATTGAAAAATATATTCCTGTGCAGGAGACAGGCCGGTAATTTCAAGCCAGAAGCGTTCCCCGTCAGGGGTCATATTCATATAATAATCATTGTCAATTTCCCAGTCATTGAAATCACCCAGGAGGTAGACAAACTCCTTTCCCGGTGCCAGCAAACTCAAAACTACCGTTTCATTATCAATGTAATTAATGCCATCACGCACTCCGGCAGGCAGATCAGCGATATTCACCTCCGGACGCACGATGTAGTAAAATGAATCAGCCACCATGCCGGTAGCATTTTCAGCGACCGCTTTCACCCAGCGGGTTTCATAATCTGTAGCCGTGACATTCTCCAGCAAATAATTACCGCTCGCTTCCCCAACCAGAACTTCATCAACAAACAGAGAAATATGTGTTGCTTCATTGGCATATATTTCAACCGGGAAGGATGCATTCAGCGCAATAAGTACAGGTGTGATAACAGGTTGCAGAATCAACATATTCAGCCCCGGCTCCGTGACAGCAACAAAAATATCCAGGTCGCCTTCTTCTTTTCCTTCCAGTTGAGAATCGGCACTTCTGAAAACAAATGCCATTTTCAGTATCTCCTCATCCTCCGGAACACCGAAGTAATCGCGGATATTGGGAATGATCTCCAGAGTATAAAGATCATCAGCTATTCTTGTCAATTTTGTTTCAGCTGTGTTCACTCCCCAGCCAGTCATTACGTACTTCCAATCGCCTGAATGCGTACTATTTTCAGTGATAACTCCTGTGTGGGCATAAACATCACCGGTATATCCGGCAAGCCCGGCATTACCCTGCGTTGCATTAAAAGTAACAGTAACGCTCTGATCAGTAACAGGATAAACAGGATCAGTTACCACGACCTGAGACAAAGCATAAAATGGTAGTGCGAGACTATATAATAAAATGAATAGTTTCTTCATAATTAAGGTTCTAAGCAGTTTTTTAGTGCGACAAAATTACAAATAATAAGCCAAATAAATGAGGTGTTTCCCCGGATAGTTTTGGAAATATGAACATAAAAAAACCCCACTTATTCAGCGGGGTTTCATAATATCTGAATATCGGGATTATTCTTTCACGATCTTTACAACCTTCTGGAGGTTATCCTCGGTAAAGAATACCACGAAATAGAGTCCTTGTTTCCAATCAGTAGTACTGATATTCAATCTTTCAGAATTCACCTGGACATTGGTGACTTCCTGTCCGATCAGGTTATGTACCACGATACGGTTAACATTTTCTGAATTTTCGATATAGAGTACATTGTTTACCGGGTTTGGATATACACTCAGGTTTTCCAGGGCACCTTCAATAAGTCCCAAATGGAAGATCTGTCCGGCCAAAGCTCCATTAGGTTCGCCTGCATAAGGTTCTTCAACACTTATCGGCATAACACCAAATGCAACAAATTTCAGGTAGTCATCTTCCACAAATGTGTATTCAAGTCCATTCGCACCAGGAATGAGTACTGGATCAGGATCAGTTATGCTATCCAATCGAGCCCATTGATAGATAGATGCACCTTCTGCATCTCCATTTGGATCAAAGAATGTGTATGATGCCGTAGCGGTACCATCAACATAGATATCTCCTTCAATCATTATATCATAAACGTATGGTGGCACCGGACTCGGAAAGATGTTGTATATAGCCTCATAAAGGTTGACAACACCACCTGCAGTATCAACAACTTCCCACTGACGGTTAGGTCCGCCTGCAGGGAATTCTGAATTGTCCCAATCGCCATTGATACGGAATTTGAATTCCAGGAATAAGGCGCCTGTGTCAATCATCATAGTGATGGTGTAGATATTTTCAGTTTGGCCATCGATGTCGAAGAGGACATCATGTCCACCCCAGCCGTTCATGGATCCTGCGACATCTACATACTCAGTAGCCGGATCGAAATAACCGTCTGTAATGGCTCCACTCATATCGAGGTTGAAAGTAGCCGGGTAGGTTCCCGGTTTATAGTTATCATATATCAGGTTGAGTGTAATAGGGTAATCAGTTCCTATGGTCATCCTGTTCGGACCACCACCGGGGAATTCTGAAGTTTCCCAGTCACCATTGATACGAAATTTGTATTCTTCTACCTCTCCATCTTCAACATCATAAGTAACTGAATACATACCATCACCAATATCAGCCATTGCACCTGAACCACCCCATTCGTTCATTGTACCGGCAACGTCAACGAAATCTACGCCCGGATCAAATGTACCCAAAATGATCTGGTAGGACATATCGACAATATAGGTAATGCTACCCAGTGCCTCATCGTTCCACCATGCTTCAAGTGTTGATGTACCGGCAGCGGCAACCATAGTGCGGTCAACATCCTCATAGGTGTCGGCGTTGATCCTGAATTTCATGCTGTAGGTTTCATCAAGTGTGAGTCCTTCTTCAACAGAGCCATCATAGACCATGTCAAGGTCGGCATCCACCAGTTCAACAACGCCAAAATCAGTAATATCAATATAAAGAACATCCTCGATAGGATCAAAGTTTCCATCCTGGATCATTTTCTTCATATTGCATTTGAATACAAATTTTGGATCTGTAGCTGCGAAAGAAAGCGGGATAAAGAAATCCTGGCATTCCTCGCCAAGCCAGTCACGGCCATCCTGATCCCAGTTTGTGCCATTATTAAAAACAGCACAGATTTGAGTAACGATTGTGCCTTCTTCAATGCCATAGAATGCAGCCGGATTGAAGGCCCACACGAAGCGGCCATCGCCGGTTGGCTCAAAAATTGGTGATTCACCGTTAGCTCCGGTGGCATTGAATTCTACTACATTCTGCCAGTTTTCGCCTCCTATTGTAACACCTGAGTGCATTGCAACAGATGGAAAACCTGCAAGGCTTCCATTCTCGAAGCAAGCCTCTTCCGGATTAAAATAGAGAGTGATATCATCAAAAACAGTGGCTCCCGGAGGATCCATCTGTATTGCTGCCGGCATCTGACCAAAGGCAACAGCAGATACCATCATAACCGCCAGAATAAGTGTTAGTCTTTTAAAAGTAAAATTTCTCATAATTTGTAGTTTTAATGAATAAGTCGGTTTTTTAATGCAAATATAAATAATATTTATGATAAATATAAACTGATTTAATATCTATTTTAATTTTATCACAAACAATTAAAGCACAATATTGGACACCGGCTCTTTCTAAAAAATTAATAATCAGACGACTGATTGTTATTTCTCAAATCATATTAGAATTGACAATAACAATGAATCTGAGGATCTCTTTATCAAGCCCTAAAAGTAAAAAGTTTATTTTTTCTTAATTTTTGTTAATTTTTGTTTACGATTTATTATTTTTACAATGTATTTTCTTTAGCGGGGGCGGATAACATTCTCTTTAATAATCTAAATATAAATAAAAACAGCTGTTATGAAAAAACACTTACTATTATTTACGATGCTGCTTTTCTTGAGCAATGGCTTATTTGCGCAGGTCTTTTTCGGGCCAAAACTCGGATTCTCCTCTTCTAAGTGGAAGAAAGAGTATACCGATTTCTCGCAGACAGCCGTTGGCGGGTTCCATGGAGGATTAGCCCTCGGGCTTACCATCAATGAGCAACTCATGCCATTTTATCCAATGCAAAACCCTATTTCACTGCAGGCAGAACTGTATTACGAAAGCAGGGGCATTGACTATTCACATAATGATGCCGATTACGCATTTAAACTTGCAGCTAATTACATCACTTTGCCGATCATGGTAAAGCTATCATTTGAGACAGTGGAAAACCTGTATATTAACATCATGGGAGGTTGTTATTCCTCATTCTGGACTTCAGGAATATGGACACATCCTGAGGAGATCACTGAACTCAATCCGCTGCCGCTCCATTGGACTTTTGAGGATGAAATTGATTTTGATGACCGTTTTCAGCAACGCTGGGAATGGGGGTTGAATGCCGGAGCAGAAATTGAATACAAGTTTGAAAATTTTAGCGTCTATATCGCAGGAAGGCAGAACTGGTCCATGAACAGCGCATTCAATGAAGTGGATGACGCCCGTTATCGGGTTTTCCAGTTCACTGCAGGGCTCTATTACTTCTTTTAATGGCATAATACATTTTGATAACTTAAAAAACTCCAACATATGAAGAATCCAATACGATATTTAATCATTCTGCTGCTGGCATTTATTTCTGTTACAGCTATGGCTCAGTCAGGAACGATAAAAGGGACTGTCACTGACAGTAAAACCGGTGAAACGCTGCCCGGTGCCAACGTTATTGTTAAAGGCACCACCTTTGGTGTATCTACAGACATAGATGGTATCTATATCATTGAAGGTGTACCGGCAGGATCTATAGAGCTGGAAGCAAGCTTTGTAGGCTTTCAGCCTGTTACTAAAACCGTGAATCTATCCGCCGGTCAAATGATTACAGTTGATTTTCAGCTTACTGAAGACTTTATGATGCTCAACGAACTGGTCGTTGTAGGTTTTGGAACCGAACGAAAGAGAGATGTAACGAGTTCTATTTCGAAGATCCCACTTAAAGATATGCGCGATATCCCAACAACCAATTTCGCAAATGCATTGCAGGGACGAGCTGCAGGGGTTCAAGTCAGACAGGACAATGGTATGGCCGGTGCTCCGGTCACAGTCCGTGTTAGGGGGACAACTTCCCTACTGGCAAGTTCAGAACCATTATATGTAGTAGACGGGATACCGATCGTTACCGGAAGTTTGACAACCACCAGTGGTTATCCTGACAGATCTAATGCATTGAATCTGCTCAATCCTAATGATATTGAATCAATCGAAATATTGAAAGATGCATCTGCTGCAGCTATCTATGGTTCAAGGGGAGCCAATGGTGTTGTCCTCATTACTACCAAGAAGGGGAAAGAGGGTAAAACAAAATACAATTTCCATTATTCATCCGGTATTTCTAAAGTTACAAATAAGCTGGATATTCTTAATGGGCAGGAATATCTTTCTGCTTCCAAACAAGCCTGGTTTAATTCAGAGATGGGGACGGAAGAAGAGTTTTATCAGAACCTGCCTTATGGAATATATAATGGTGATCTCACTTACGGGGAAAACAAGGAAATCATTGACAATACAAATACAGATTGGGTTGAAACCATGCTCAGAACAGGATTTCAACATTCTTTCGACCTGTCAGCATCAGGTGGAACAAAGTTTGTGAATTACTACATGGGGGGATTCTATACTAAATCCAATGGGATCATCGTAGGAAATGATTTCCAGCGTATGGGCATTAAGCTGAACCTTGAGATCAAAGCAAGCAAGCGCCTGACAGTAGGGACAAATCTTACTCTCGCCAACAGGCAATATGTGAATGTGCCAACAGGCTGGGCTGGTGGACTTGGAACAGCTCAAAGTCGTTCACTTCCTATTATGCCTATATATAATAATGACGGAACATATTTTGCTCCTACGAGTGGAGTGAATGTTATGGCCGATTATGAGGACAGAAAATATAAAGCTTATACGACATCCATCCTTGGCAATGTTTATGGTAAGTATAAGATTACTGATTACCTGTATTTTAATACTGATTGGGGCCTTAACAACATTTACCAACGTGAAACTAAATATGAAGGTACTATCACACGTTCTGAAGCCAATTCAACAGATCGGCGCTTAACGATAAACAACTGGAACACGAACAACAGTTTCAACTTCAGAAAATTGTTTGCAGAAAAACACCAAGTGTCTGCAATGATCGGACAATCATTCCAGCGTTATGCTGATTACGGATTGCAGGTATTCGGAGCAAATTTCCCACACCCATCCCTGGTGAACCCAACAAGTACTCCAGCAAACAGACAGACTACCGATGGTTGGCAGACCGATTGGTCCTTCCTTTCATTTTTTGGAAGTCTTGGTTACACATTCAACGGCAAGTATCTTGTTAGTTTTAATATCCGAAGAGATGGATCTTCACGATTTGGTGAAAACATGAAATGGGGTACATTCCCGGGAATTTCTGCCGGATGGATCATTACTGAGGAAAACTTCCTTAAAGACAAACGAGGCTTATCATTTCTGAAATTCCGTGGTAGTTTTGGTATCACGGGTAATGCTGAGATCCCTAATTACGACTATATTGGCACATACTACATTACAGAATATAATGGTCAATCAGCTATTGGCCTCAACAGGAAACCAAATCCAAACCTCCACTGGGAAGAAACATCACAATGGGATGTCGGTTTTGATATTGGATTCTGGGAAGGACGTCTTTCCGCTGCATTTGATTACTATGTTAAAAATTCAAAGGATGTATTGCTTCGCAAACAGGTACCATCTACCAGCGGTACAACCAGTGTAATTGATAATGTTGGTGAAATTGAAAACAGAGGTTTTGAGATATTCCTCAGCAGTTTCAACTTTACCGGCAAATTTAAGTGGCGGACTGAGCTAAACCTTGCCAGGAATGCGAATAAGATCATTGACCTCGAAGGGCAAATCATCTCCGGTATGGACCTGGGAGGCAACTATGGCAACAACTTTGCCCAGGAAGGACACCCTATCGGAGCATGGAGGCTGGTTGAATGGCATGGCGTTGATCCTCAAACCGGTCAGGACCTATATGTTTATGCTGATGGATCAATCGGGCCATGGGATGAATCAGACTCTGAATTCTTCGATAAAAATTCTAAGGTTGTTGGAAACCCCTATCCTGAAGTATATGGTGGTATGAACAACATTCTGGAGTGGAAATCATTCGACCTCGGCATTTATTTCACATTTGCTTATGGCAATGACATATACCGTGATGACGGTAAATTCTTTGAAGGTGGAAATATTGGTTCTAACTGGAACCAGATGGCAACTATATTAGACGCCTGGACTGAGCCCGGACAGGAGACTGATCAATCACAGCTTCTTTGGAACAGCAGTGTTTCAACGTATAATTCTACAAAATATCTTGATGATGGCTCATATCTAAGGCTTAAATCATTAACCCTGGGATACAATCTTCCTGTTGATGTATGTCAAAAGCTAAAGATGGATGCCATCAGATTATATTTCATAGCCACGAACCTGTGGACATTAACCAACTATAAGGGTTGGGATCCGGAAGTTAACAGGGATGGATCAGGAAATGTTACTCAAGGTGTAACTTACCTGAGTCCTCCACAAGCGAAAACATTTAATGTGGGTATTAGTTTGAGTTTCTAACTTTTAAAATTCTTAAGAAATGAACAAAATATATAAATTACTGGCTATATTCGGTGCAGTTGTCCTCATTGCCACGACGGCATGTGAAAAACAACTTGACTTTGCACCAACGACAGAGATCAATAGTGCACTGGCCCTTACTTCAACTGAAGGTCTTCAAACTGCATTATTGGGAACCTATGAACGGATGACAGGTGGTGATCTTTATGGTGGGCACATCTGGGGTTCCGGAGACATGCTTGCCTACAATGTTATCAAATCCAACGAATACGCTCTGGTATATGAGGAAATTCAGATGATGAACAAAGGCATGTCGCCCGACAACCGTATCAGCTCTTCGATGTGGACCAATGGGTATTGGGTACTTAACATGGCAAATACCATCCTTGAGGCTATTCCTGAAGTTAATGATGAATTCATTGATGACAATAAGGACAGGATTCGTGGCGAATGTCTCTTTATCCGGGCTATTATGCACTTCGACATGATGCGCTATTTCATGAATGTGAATACCGGTGAAGGGATTCCATTACTTACTAAAACTCTCACCATTGAGGACCAACCTGCACGTGCCCCCATTGAAAGCATTTACGAACAGGTGATCGCTGATCTGCAGGAGGCTGCATCATTGCTGCCGGAATCTAACGACGATCGGGCAACGATGTATAGCGCTAAAGCCCTGCTTGCAAGGGTATATTTCTCACATAAGGATTATGATCTGGCAGCGGCAACTGCAACTGAAGTGATTGAATCAGAGAAATTTTCTCTTGTACAGGGTGATCTTACCGGCATATACCAGAATTATCCCAGCAGTGAAACTATTTTCGGGTTGTTAACAGCAGAAGGATCTGTTATCACCGGTACTCTGCAGGGTTTCTACCGGAAAGATACCATTGAAGGTACAGTACCTAAATTTGTATTTCCAAACAGGCTCATCAAGATCTTTACGCAAACCTCCGGGTCTTCTACCCTTGATGATGAGCGATATTTGCAGCTCGCTATGAATTATAACGGTAAAGTATATTGTATCAAGTACAACTACCGCTTCATGCATATTCCTGTGATCAGGCTGGCTGAAATGTATCTGATCCGTGCTGAGTGTGTTATCGGTACAAATGTGACGCAGGCCAGGGAAGATATGAATATGATCAGAGAAAGGGCCGGACTGAAAACCTATCCATATGAGAATGCAGGTGGTATCACGATAGATGTGAGCATGAATGAAATTTTCTATGAAAGGACCAAAGAGCTTTTCTATGAAGGAGATGACTTCTTTAACAGAAGAAGGCTGGAAAGATCATTCCAGGATCCGAACCCGAATTCCAGTATTGAATATGAATGGAATGCGTCGGAGATCATGTTCAAGATTCCTCAGAGGGAAATTGATGTGAATCCTAACCTAACTCAGAATTAAAATTTAATCCTAAAAAAAGGGCGGCCGTGGCCGCCTTTTTTTTCAGTATATACCTGACTATTCTCTTCCACCAACAAAGATTTTATACTCCCAGGGAGCCAGCATCATTTGCGTACCCGGTTCCAGTATAAATGTATTCCCGCTAAACCAGTCTGTCATTTCCTTCGGCTTACTTCCCATCTTCAGCGTAAACTCCTGACTATACTTGCTTAGGTTAGCAATTACCATAACAGCATTATTATCATTTTTACGTGTAAAAGCGTAGATGTTTTCATTATCGGATGTCTTGATCCTTTTCATTCTTCCGCCGGCTTCCCCACTCCACAGGGCTGAATATTCCTTTCTAAGCTTGCCTAAGGAAGTATAAAAGTCAGCAAGTGAATAATCCCCCCAGTCAATGGTATCTTTCTCAAAAAATTTCAGGCGTTCATTGAAAGCTGCTTCCTGCCCGCTGTATATAAGCGGCATTCCAGGCAGTGTATAGCTAAGCACGGCAAAGGTATTGACTGCCCCGGCCATGCGTTCGTATTCTGTTCCGTTCCAGGAATTTTCATCATGATTGGTTATAAAGTACATTCTATATGCATTTGCAGGATACAGTGTATCATGCTTTTTAAAATAATTGTCAAAAGCCCTTGCATTCTTCTTCCCCTGTGCTATTTCATTCATGATATGATGGAGTTCCCAAGCATATGACATATCAAACGCATTAACATGATGATTCGGTTGTTCGGCTTCTGCCAGCATGAATACGGGCTTGATTTTGTCCAGTTCAGTCCTGGCATTATTCCAGAACTCAACAGGCACCATGCCTGCCACATCGCAGCGGTATCCATCAATATCAGCTTCCACCACCCAATATTTTAGTGCATCAAGCATGGCTACACGCAATTCATTGCTGGCAAAATTAAGATCTGCAACATCACTCCAATCGTAAGGTGATACCATATTCCCTTTTTCATCAACGGAATACCATTCCGGGTGATCCACAACCCATGCATGGTCCCAGGCAGTATGGTTGGCAACCCAATCGAGGATCACATACATCCCAAGTTCGTGGGCAGTATTTACCAGGTCTTTGAAATCATCAAGGGTTCCGAATTCAGGATTTACAGCTGTATAATCCCTGACTGAATAATAACTTCCCATGCCTCCTTTCCTGTTCTTTTCGCCAATGGGGTGAATGGGCATCAGCCAGAGAATGTCAATTCCCATTTCTTTCAGGCGGGGCAGGTGGTTTTCGAAAGCTTTCAGCGTACCCTCGGGTGTATATTGCCTGACATTTACTTCATATATCACTGCGTCTTTACTCCAATCAGGATGCAACACCTCAGAGTCGACGATAGCTTTCCGTTTTGTTTCCGACTTACACGAAACAAGAATAATTCCGAAAAGAAGTATTAACGTCATGGCAATTAAAAAGATGTGTGAAATTTGCATATATTTTTTCATTGTTAATCAGTGTTTTACTGAGTGCATATCTCAATAGTCTAATATTTAAGTCATTAATTTTTTGCTGTAATTACATCAAAAGATTTGCCACCTAAAGTTACACTCATTCTGCCATCCCGCAAACCGGGAATCGAACCGAAGCGGCTTTCAATCTTTATGTCATGAAACCTTTCCGGAAGTTCAAAAGTAAGATTTTTTGTTTGAGCCCCCTTGTTCATGACCACAATCACAATCTCGTCAAAATAAGTACGGCAATATGCATAGGTATCATCCGTAACAAGAAGGGGTTCAAAATCACCATACATCAGGGCCATACTAGTACGGCGCAGAGCTGTGAGTTTCTCAACGATGCCCTTTAATTTTAGTTCTTCATCGCTCAGACCATCAAAGCGCATCATTCTTCTGCTGTCAGGATCATTCCCTCCCGGCATACCGATCTCATCACCATAATAGATCACCGGCAGGCCCGGGATGGTCATATTAAACGCGAACAATAGAGCAGTTACGAGATACCCTCGCTTATCCCCTACCTTAACATCACGGGTCCAACCAGCCAGTTTGGCATCCTCACTGAATCGCAAGCCTGCGCCTGCATATGATGTAAAGCGTCCGCGATCCTGGTTTCCGGTGATATATCCCATCAGGTTATGAGAACCGTAGTACTGCATGCTCTCCTCAAGAGAAGCATTCAGCCGTGTAAAAGGTTCATCCGGCCGGATGAGTACGGCCAGGGCATCATCATACACATTAAAATCAAACTGTGCATCAAGCATCCCTGTCCCCACATAACTACTGATCAGATCCGCCCCCCCATATGTTTCACCTATCTGATAAACGGGTCTTCCTTCAGCTTCTACGATCTGCTCTTTTAACTTTCTTGTAAGTGTGCGCCAGAACACCTCTGGAATATGCTTGGTTGCATCATGCCTTATGCCGTCGAGATTATATTTCTTAATCCAATAAACAGCCGAATCAGAAAGCATCTCATAAACCTCAGGTTTTGACAGGTCCAGTGTAGGCAGGAAAACATCAAACCATGTGGTCAGACGGTATTCATCCCAACGCTCGGTATTGAGAGTGCCATCCGGCAGGTAAAGCTCCGTTGCCCATTCAGGGTGTTGTTGATATACCGGGTGCTCCTGGTGAACATGATTTGCCACGAAGTCGAGCAGTACGTTCATTTCATGCTCATGTGCTGCTTTTACCAATTGGTGCAGGTCCTCTTCAGTACCATATCTATTGTCTATTTCCGTAAATGACACCGGCCAGTAACCATGATATCCTGAAAACTTTGATGGCGGATCCGGCCAAAAGCCAAAGGCCCCTTCCGGGTTTTTCACCAGGGGAGATACCCAGATCGTGTTCACACCCAATTCCCGGAAGTATCCATCTTTAATTTTTTGGGTCACTCCTTTAATGTCCCCTCCATGATAATCGGCAGGTGGTAAAACTTCCGCTATGTTCAATGGCCTGTTATTGGATGTATCAGCATCATAGAACCTGTCGACAAAGACATTGTAGAGGATCATGCTGTGCATATCATATCTTGTTACTTTGGAAGGCTCATCCAATACGTTTCCATATTCCAGCGGAATCAGCAGATCATTTGATATTCCATATTCATTCCAGGCCCAAACCCGTATAAAAGACCGCTGTATATTCGTGGCCGCTTCCGGTATCTCAATCTCAATTTCTCCGTCTTCCTCCATCTCATAATATTCCTGAGGTAGTAAAACATTCTGCCAGAAGATCAATACCCCCTCCACTTCTCTTTCTGTACCAATTTCAATGTCATCGTCCTCGAAATCGTCAGTGAAGATCATAGGTACTTTTTCCTTTAAATCAAGTCCAAGCGATAACAGAGAGTTATATCCACCCATATTGTTATCGATCTTATCAGGATTGGCTGGATCGAGCATCCATTCTCCATCGAGAACAAGCTGGTACTGGTAGGTACCCGGATTCAGCATCAGCTTTGTTGTCCAGATACCGTTTACGAAATCAAATTCCGGCCGTCCCGGTGTCCAGCCATTGAATTCCCCGGCTACCGTTACCCGTTCATATTCCTTATCGCCCGGATCAAAACTAAATTCTACAAGCTGCTTCCCGGAACGAAAAACAGGGATCGCTTCTGTTATTCCATCAGCTGTAATCAGCAAGGGAAACACAGCGTTCATTTCCTGCCTGGGATCAATAATAAGGGTTTCACCTTCAACAAAATACAAGTCTTCATCCAGACCCGGGATCTCGACCTTCTGAATCATTTCAGGTTCAAGGAAGAAATCAGAAAAAGGAATTTGCGTTCTTTCATGGCCCAGTCTGACCGGTGATGCCAGTCCGCTAATGTTTGATTTCTCTGTTACAGGTGGCAGCTTTTCATCGCTGCAGCCAGAAAGGATGATCAGGATAGCAAGTGGAAATAATATTTTTTTCATCTTAATAATAATTTTTTCGATAATCAGGAATATATAATCTTTATTTTATTTCGAGGATCATTGCTGACTTAGGTGGCAGAAAGATATCCTTTATATCTTCTATCTCTGTCTGAGTGATCACCTCATATGCTTTTCGTTTACCATTCAGGCATTCATCAAAACGTTCGGGCAGAGGCATCTTCCGCTCTCTGTTATTATTATTCAGCACTACCATGATCACTTCTTCATCATTGGTACGGAAATAAACATAAATACCTGACTCAGGAACAAAATGAAGCAATTTGCCGCTGTGCAGCACTTCTTTATCTTTTCTCCAGTTTTGAAGCAAGCTCAGGAATTCCTGTGCTTCAGCCTGTTTTTCATCCATGCCCTCTCCGGTAAATGCATTTATTTTATCTCCCTGCCATCCCCCGGGAAAGTCTTCCCGGATATACCCATGCCCCATATTTTCTTCGCCTGTCATCAGTATCTCAGTGCCATAATACACCATAGGGATTCCCCTTGTTGTCATCAGGAATACCATCCCCATCTTATATTTATCAAAGTCTTCCCCCATCAGGGAATAGAATCTGGACAAGTCGTGGTTGTCAGCAAAGATGACATTGGTCAGCGGATCGTCGTAAAGAAAATCCTGGGCAAGAACATAATAAAGCCTGGCCATGCCTTCGGTCCAGCTTTCATCTTCATGAAAAGCTTTTTGCATTGCAAAATGAAGCGGAAAATCAGTCACACTTGGCAGAAAGGAATTATAACCGAATCTTTCCGATTCCGATCCGGCATAATAAGATGTAATGGCCTCTTTCTGCAGCCATGCCTCCCCCACAACATTAAAATTTGGGTATTCTTTCATGATCCGCATGATCCAGCGGGCCATGAATTCCTGATCTGAATAAGGATAAGTATCCATTCTAATACCATCGAGCCCGGCATATTCAATCCACCAGATACTATTCTGTATCAGATAATTGGCAACAAATTCATTTTTCTGGTTCAAATCAGGCATACTGGTGTCAAACCAGCCGTCCTGCATTCTCCTATAATCATATTCTGATGCGTGTGGATCTGAATTCACAGGGGCTCTGTAATTTGTCCTGGTAAATTCAGGCCACTGGTGAACCCAATCTTCCGATGGGAGGTTTTGCATCCACCAATGCATATGGCCGCAATGGTTAAACACCATATCCATAATCACGCCCATGTTTTTTTTATGGCAATCTGCAACTAACTTTCCATATTCTTCATTCGTTCCGATGCGCGGATCAAGCTTATAAAAATCGGTGATGGCATAACCATGATAAGAATATTTTGGATTGTTATTTTCCAGCACAGGGTTGATCCAAATCGCTGTGAATCCCATATCATTTAAATATCCCAGGTGATCTGAGATTCCTTTAAGGTCGCCTCCATGGCGCCCATCAGGATTCTGACGATCGGCTTTTTCCAACATCCCGGGCATGTCATCATTATCGGGATTGCCATTGGCAAAACGGTCAGGCATCAGCAGCACGATCACATCATCAGGTCCAAATCCCTGACGTTCAGATGAGCCGGGACTTCTTTCCTTTAATTCATATTCGTAGGAGTAACTTACATCCTCATCCCGCTGGAAATCAATCCTGAAAACGCCTGCCCTGGCTTCATTGGAAATTTGCAAATCAAGAAACAGATAATCAGGATTGTCAGTTTTATTCACTTTAAGCAGCTTAACTCCAGGGTAAACCAATCTTGGGGCCGTGCTTGCTATGTTGTCGGCATACACCAGCAGTTGCAGATCAGGCACCTTCATTCCGGTCCACCAGAACGGAGGTTCAATACGGGGGTTGGGCTGTGAAAAGCTCTGTAAAAAAAGAAAACAAAGCAGCGAAAGGATAATTATCTTTTTCATACCAGGTATAATTTGATGTACTATTTATCAATAAACAATATTCCCACTTAAAAATCTGTCTCATTGCGCACTTTAACAAGTATTGCTGCCGACTTCGGCTCCAACTCAATTTCATACATCCTATTACTGCAAAGACTTGTTTTCCCGCTTAAGGCATCGAAAACCGGTTTCTTTGTATTGCATTTAAATATTCCGGTCTGAACCTGATCCGAATTATTAAAAACAGCCACAACAAAATCATCTTTATATCTTCTTGTAAAAGCGTAAAGATTCTTCTCATCATCGGCCAACAGTAAATGATAATCACCCTGTTGCAAAGCCGGATGCTCCTCTCTGAATTGTATGAGTTTCTTATAGTACTCATAAAGCTCCGGGTCAGGTTTTACAGCCTTGGGTTCTGTATATGCCCCCCCCTCATGAGATACTTTCTCATCCGCATAATCTATATCTTCCCAAAGCATTGGTTTCCGGCAGTCCGGATCACCTGCACCCCACATCCCCAGTTCATCGCCATAATAAATCATGGGAGATCCGGGATAGGTCATTTGGAATGTTGCCATCAGCTTCAATATCATGTAATCCTCTGCAGATGGTTTGGATGTAATGTATTCCGGGTTTTTTGCTTTCGCAATGCCAA
>JAIOSQ010000076.1 GCA_021107535.1 Bacteroidales bacterium
AAAAGGAAAAAAGAAAAGGGAAGAGGGTGGGGGGGGGGGGGGGGGGGGGGGGGGGGGGGGGTTGAGGTAAAGGGAGATTGAAGAAGGAGAAGGAGAAGGAGAAGGAGAAGGAGAAGGAGAAGAAGAAGGAGATGGCGATGGCGATAGAAGATAGAAGAAGTTTTCCCAACACCAAAAACCTAACACCAACCCAACACTCAAAACTCAAAACTCAAAACTTTTTTTTAGGATCAGTGATCGAGATACTTATCGAGGGTTTGCTCTTCAAGATAAGACCTGAATTCGAGTGTAAGGTCTTTTA
This sequence comes from Bacteroidales bacterium, assembly GCA_021107535.1. GTDB lineage: Bacteria > Bacteroidota > Bacteroidia > Bacteroidales > B18-G4 > B18-G4. The sequence continues at coordinate 302 of JAIOSQ010000076.1, forward strand.
TAACAGTTTTAAAGATGCACTTATTGAATGGACAGATTGGTTTGTCAAGGGGGCATTTGGTTATTTCAATTTTCCCTTCTATAGATTCATAAATATCCAGGAATGATATTTCAGCGGGTGCCTTTTTTAAAGAAAATCCGCCTGTCGGGCCACGGCTGGAATTCACAAAATTCTCCTTAGCGAGACGCTGAAAAACCTTTGCCACATGATGCCTTGAACTTGACGTTTGCTCTGCGATATGGTTTACATTTACCAGTTTATCTGACTTGGCAACCAGAATAATACCGTGAATGGCAATGGATGCTGCTTCGCTTATATTAAGTACCCGTGACATTATATTCAGTTTAAGTAATTAATTACCCAAATGTAAATTACTTTTCCATCTTAAAAAAATAAAAGGCCAATATTTTAGTATTATCGGTTAATTTTAATGGATAAAAACAAGCGGGGGGGGAGAATAAAGAATAAAGAATAAAGAAATGGAAGTAGAATAAAGAACATGGAACATGGAAGTAGAATAACGAGTATGGAATAAATTACAGATAATATCTCAAATTCCGTTCCCCCTTCTCCTTCAGGAGAGGGGACAGGGGGTGAGGTACAATGATTGCAGATTGCAGAAGGCGATAGAAGATAGAAGAAGTTTCACAACACCTAACACCAATTCAACACCCAACACTCAACACCCAACACTATTTATTTCCCAACAATATACTATCTTTGAATCCTTAATGCTACAGCAAGGAACTTAGCGGGTATGAAACTTTCCATTGTCATCGTAAACTACAACGTCAGGCATTTTCTTGATCAATGCCTTACATCGGTGCGTCGTGCCATTACGGATATTGATGCTGAGATATGGGTGGTTGATAATAATTCGGTGGATGGATCCGTGAAAATGCTCAGGGAAAAATTTCCTGAAGTTACGCTTATCGCCAACAAGGATAATGTCGGGTTTTCAAAGGCAAATAACCAGGCCATCCTCAAATCATCAGGGGAATACGTGCTCTTGCTGAATCCGGATACCATCGTTGAAGATGACACCTTCTCCAAGATCATTGCGTTCATGGATAAACATCCTGATGCCGGTGGACTCGGAGTGAAAATGATCGACGGAAAAGGCAATTTCCTCCCTGAATCAAAACGTGGCCTCCCAACCCCGGATGTTGCATTTTACAAGATCTTTGGCTTATCAAAGTTGTTTCCAAATTCAAAGACTTTCGGAAAATACCATCTGGGGTATCTCGACAAGGATAAGGTCCACGAAGTGGAGATCCTTTCGGGAGCATTTATGTTCATGAGAAGGTCAATACTTGATGAAACCGGCTTGCTGGATGAAGCATTTTTCATGTACGGTGAGGACATCGACCTCTCCTATCGTATCATTAAGGCAGGATATAAAAACTATTATTTTCCGGAAACGAGGATCATCCATTATAAAGGTGAGAGCACAAAAAAGAGCAGTGTCAATTACGTGTTTGTATTTTATAATGCGATGGCCATCTTTGCACGCAAACACTTTTCACAAAAGAATGCCAGGCTGTTTTCCCTTCTTATTAAAATGGCTATCTGGCTGCGGGCTTCACTGGCCATCCTGGGCCGGATCTTTAAAAAGGCCATCTTGCCGTTTATGGATATCATCCTGATATTTGCCGGGATTTTCTTCATAAAACAATACTGGGAAACCCAGGTGATCTTCCCGGATGGTGGCAGTTATCCCATTGAATTCATCGCCATTACCGTCCCTGTTTACATCTTCATCTGGCTCTTTTCAGTATTTTTGTCCGGGGGATACGACAAACCCATCCGTATCACCAAGATATTCCAGGGCATTGCCATTGGTACCATCTTCATCCTGGTAGTGTATGCCCTGCTCAGTGAATCCTACCGCTTTTCCAGGGCTATCCTCGTTCTAGGCGCTGTCTGGGGCCTCCTTGCCATGACCGGGATCAGGCTGATCCTGCATATTGCAGGCCTTAAAAGATACAGGATCGGAGAATCAAAAAATAAACGCTTCATCATCGTCGGGCAAAAGGACGAAGCTGAAAGGGTTTCGGAACTACTGCATAAAACTTACCTGAACCCTGCTTTTGTAGGGCTGGTAAGTATACAGAACAATAGCCAGAGAGGCGAACAGTTTATTGGCACCCTCGACCAGATCAGCGAGATCATTTCTATCTATAAGATATCGGAGGTGATCTTTTGTTCCAAAAATCTGTCGCACCAGGTGATCATCGACAAAATGTCTGAATTGCAACAGCTGAGAGTTGATTTTAAAATAGCTCCGGAAGACAGCCTGTCCATTATCGGAAGTAATTCCATAAACACCTCCGGCGATCTTTATACCTTTAACATCAATTCTATTTCATCTCCCAGGAATCGCAGAAATAAGCGTTTCGTGGACCTCATTACTTCATTTGTTCTGCTGAGTCTTCTTCCCCTGAATATTTTTATCATACGAAACCCTGTCGGCTTAATCCTCAACATATTAAGGGTTATATTTGCCAGGCGCTCATGGGTAGGTTATTCAAGCGAAAATCCTGCCAATACAGAGAAGCTTCCTCACATCAAAAAAGGTATCCTCAACCCGGAAGATGCGTTCAATAAGAAACGCCTGAACCCGGAGGTCACCGGACAACTAAACCTGATCTATGCCAGGGATTACAGTTTCACATCTGATCTGAATATTATTTTTCGCGGCTACAAAAAACTAGGAAGATAGTTTTGAGCCCTTCGACAAGCTCAGGACAGGTTGTTGGGTGTTGGGTGTTGAGTGGATTTTAGAGTGCTGAGTTTCGAATTCTGAATTATTTTAAATCCAACTCCGAACTTTAAATACTTTAAGTACTCTAAATACTTTAAGTACTTATAATGAACATAATCCCCCCCTAATTGTATATATACTAATTAAGGATAAGAATCATGGCCAATTTTAAAATTGTAATGCCCAAGTTGGGTGAAAGCATTATCGAAGCTACCATTACCAAATGGTTAAAATCACCGGGTGACACCATTGAAGAGGATGATGCGATCGTTGAGATCGCAACGGACAAAGTCGATTCGGAAATCCCTTCACCTGTTGAAGGTACGCTCAAAGAGATACTTTTCCAGGAAGGTGATGTAGTAGAAGTGGGTAAGGTGATCGCCATTGTGGAAATTGAAGGTGAAGATTCCGGTGCCGGGGAGGATTCTACAGCTGTTGCAGAGGAAAAAGCTGAGACATCCGGTTCCGATGAGCAGGTGTCAGTGGCGGAGACAGAAAAGGAAGAAAAAGTTGTTTCGAAGGAAAGCGAAGCAACGAAAGAAATTGCTGAGGCCAGCAGGTTCTATTCACCGCTGGTGAAAAATATTGCCCGGAAGGAAGGTATTTCCATGGCAGAACTGGAAAGCATCAAGGGAACAGGGAAAGAGGAGCGCGTTACCAAAAAAGACATTCTCGACTACATGAAGAACAGGCCGGCTGCCGGCACTCCTGCAACTGCCGGGAGTACAGCCACACCTCCGCTTGTGAGTGCAGCAGGTGATGAGATCATTGAAATGGGCCGTATGCGCAAGCTGATTGCCGACCACATGGTCATGTCGAAACAGGTTTCCCCACATGTCACCTCTTTTATCGAGGTTGATATGACAAATATTGTCAACTGGAGAAATAAGGTAAAGGAGATGGTTCTGGAACGTGAAGGAGAAAAGCTGACTTTCACTCCTATCCTGATCGAGGCAACAGCACAGGCCATCAAGGATTACCCACGCATCAATGCATCTGTTGACGGAACGAAAATCATTATCCGTAAAGCCATCAATATCGGTATGGCTGCTGCCCTCCCCGATGGGAACCTCATCGTCCCTGTAATCAGGAATGCTGACCAGAAAAGTCTGCTCGGCCTCGCCAGGGATGTGAATGACCTTGCCAACAGAGCCAGGGCCAATAACCTACTACCGGATGAGATCCAGGGGGGTACATTTACGACCACCAACTTCGGATCCTTTGGCAGCATTACCGGCACACCCATCATCAACCAGCCACAGGTAGCCATCCTGGGGATTGGCGCCATCCGCAAGAAGCCTGTCGTTATTGAGACCCCACAGGGAGACATGATCGGGATCAGACATATGATGATCCTCTCTCTGGCTTATGACCACCGCGTGGTGGATGGTGCACTTGGAGGTATGTACCTGAAGCGTCTGGCTGAGCTTTTGGAAAACTTTGATACCAACAGAAACATCTAGTTAGTGTTTATAGACGACTACTTATTAATTTTTACAAATTAATCACAAAATTCCTGTACTTTCGCAATCAATCAAAATCTGATAAGTCACATCTTCATGGAATTAAATTTAAGCAGGCCCCTGGCCGTATTTGACCTGGAAACCACCGGCATCAGGGTGGCGACCGACCGCATTGTTGAAATCAGTATCATCAGGGTAGAAACCGATAACACTTCGACAGTAACAACACACCGCATCAACCCGGAGATGCCCATCCCCCTAGATGCTACCTTGATCCACGGCATCTCGGATGAGGATGTTAAAGATGCCTCAACCTTCAAAGAACTTGCCCCGGAATTGCACGAGTTGTTTAAAGATTGTGATCTTTCCGGATATAATTCAAACAGGTTCGACATCCCGCTCATGGTAGAAGAATTCTTAAGGGCAGAAATTGAGTTTGACCTGAGGGACCGGCACTTTATTGATGTACAGAATATTTTCCACCGTATGGAACCCAGAAATCTTCGTGCGGCATATAAATTCTATTGTGATGAAGAACTTGAAAATGCCCATTCCGCAGAAGCTGATACTTTAGCCACTTTTGAGATTCTCAAAGCACAGATAGAGCGCTATAAAGACACCGAATATAAAGATGAAGAAGGGAATATCAGCATACCCATTAAAAACGACATGAAAGCCCTTCATGATTTCTCTTACAACACAAAATTCGTCGACCTGATCGGGCATATCATTTTTAATGCCAAACAGGAAGAAGTTTTTAACTTTGGGAAACACAAGGGAAGAACTGTGGAGGAGGTGTTCAAGAAAGAACCACAGTATTATGACTGGATGATGAGGGCAGAGTTCCCCCTATCCACCAAGAAAGTGATCACAGCCATCAGAAAAAGAAATATCGATCATAGGTTATTTTGATCCTAAACCAATATCATCATACGATGTTCAATAAAAGTCAATTAATATCAGCATAGCCCATGAAGATTATTTGCATTGGCAGAAATTACATTGACCACGCAAAGGAGTTAAATAACCCTGTCCCTGAGAACCCTGTCTTCTTTCTAAAACCCGATACTGCGCTTGTAAGAAAGAACCGCCCGTTTTACTATCCTGATTTTTCAGAAGACATTCATTACGAGTGCGAGCTGGTTGTTAAGATCAACAAACTGGGTAAAAACATCCATAAAAAGTTTGCCCACACCTATTACAATGAGATAGGCATCGGCATTGATTTTACGGCACGGGACCTGCAAAGCAAAGCAAAAGCCAAAGGCCTGCCATGGGAAATTGCCAAGGCATTCGATGCTTCGGCTCCGCTCAGCATGGAATTTATTAAAAAAGATGAATTCCACGATCTTAATAACATCAGTTTCCATCTGGACAAGAACGGAGAAACTGTACAGGAAGGCAATTCCGGCGACATGATCTTCGATTTTGATGAAATCATCTCTTACCTTTCTATATTCTTCACCCTGAAAACCGGTGATCTCATCTTTACAGGAACCCCGGCGGGCGTGGGGCCGGTGAAGGTTGGGGATGAGCTGGAAGGGTATGTTGGAGATAGATTGATGCTGAAGTGTGATGTGAAGTAGGCGTGGGGCAGGAGTGCCTAGTGCCGAGTGCCGAGTGGCTAGTGCCTATTTGAAGTAAAGAGTTTATAGTGAAGAATTTGGCAATTCGCTGATATCTGATTTCCATAGTATTTTGTATGGTCGATTTTGAAGGGGATAGATGATGGAAGAAGTAAATAGAAGAAGTTTCTTGAAATGAATTACAGATAAAACTTCAAATTCCGTTCCCCCTTCTCCTTTAGGAGAGGGGGGCAGGGGGTGAGGTACAATGATGGCAGATTGCAGATTGCAGATTGCAGAAGGAGATAGAAGATTGAAGAAGTTTTGAAACCCACCACCTAATTAAAAACAATATCAGTAATAATCTCCCCCCCTGCTGCATCATTTAAGCTATCAATGATCTGCCCCTTTGAATATGCGAGTTCATTTTTCAAGGCGGGAGAATCAAGTTTCACAAAGAGCTTTGATCCTTTAATGTAAAGGTCCTGGGTGTGCCTGCTGATCATCTTTCCCGTCACCTCCTCCCAGGCCATGATCACACGGGCCTGATTGAGCTTGCCTTCCAGGCGATAGGATGCAAGCAGCTCGCGGATCACTTCCCCTAAGGGTTGTTCATTCGAATTTCGTGGCATTCTTATTATTTTTCAGCTTCGGAAAGCACTCCCTCCGAGACATTGAATATGTTGTGGTCAATATCAATAGCATTAAATATCTTTTCTATCCTGCTGCGCTGGGTGTCGGTGATAAAAACCTGTCCGAATTTTTTTTCGCTTACCAGCTTGATCAGCTGCTGCACCCGGTGCTCATCCAGCTTATCAAAGATATCATCAAACAGTAAAATAGGTTTATATCCCTTTTCCTCTTTGGTATATTCAAACTGTGCAAGTTTGATGGCGATCACGAATGATTTTTGCTGGCCCTGGGAACCAAACTTCTTCACCGGATAACTGAAAATACGAAAATACAGGTCATCCTTGTGTATCCCGGCAGTGGTGTATTTCAGGATACGGTCTTTGTCCAGCGTACCGGCAAGCAATTGCTCCGGTTCAGCATCATGCAAATGCGACTCGTATTCAATAGACACCTTTTCCTTTCCTCCGGTGATGAAGTCAAAATACTTTTGAAAGATCGGAATAAAACGTTCGATGAAGACTTTCCGCTTGTCGTAGATCCCGCTTCCCAGCCTGGACAGTTGCTCATCCCATATTTCAAGCATGGCAGGATCGAAAAAATTTCGCTCGTAGAACTGCTTCAGCAAAGAATTCCGCTGCTGCAATGCCTTATTATAATTGATGAGGTCATCAAGATATACTTTATCAAATTGAGCAATGACGCTATCGATAAATTTCCGCCGTATCTCGCTTCCCTCATTGATAAGGTCTCTGTCGTAGGGAGAGATCATCACCAGCGGAAATAAGCCGATGTGATCGGCCAGGCGATCGTATGTCTTATCATTCAGTTTGAACAGTTTCCGCTCCCCGGCTTTCTGAATACAACTGACTTTATCGCTTGCATCCCCGTTGCGGATAAACTGCCCGTGAATGGCAAAGAAAGTTTCTCCATGCCTGATATTTTGTGTATCAGCAGGGTTGAAATAGCTTTTACAGAATGAAAGATAATGGATGGCATCCAGAAGATTGGTCTTTCCCGTACCATTATCTCCCGTAAAGCAATTGATCTTCTCTGAAAAAACAGGATCAGCTTCCGCTAAATTTTTAAAATTAGTAAGATTCAGGCTTTTCAGGTACATCAGTTCATCTCCTTGATTTTGTCAGCAACGTTTTCCATAAGCCATAAAGGTGTGGAGGCGGCCCCACTGATCCCAACAGATCTTACATGTTCAAACCACGCTGTTCTAAGCTCATTTGGCCCGGAAATAAAGTATGTTTTCGGGTTGACTTCCAAACAAATGGCGAATAGCTTTTTCCCGTTCGAGCTCTCATTGCCACTTACAAAGATAATCACATCAGCATTGGCCGCAAATCTTTTCAGGGCGGGAACACGTTTTGTCACATGATCACATATGCTGTCGTAGCTGATAAAGTCCGGTTCAGACTGATATTTTTTTATTTCCTCACCGAGGGATAAGGCAAATGCATTGTAATGGTCTTTGTCCATGGTAGTCTGGGAAAACAAGCGAACAGGCCGTGAAAGATCCAATGTATGCAGCTCTTCAGTGGAGCTGATGATTGTGGCGAGGTCCATTGCATTCCCTGCAAGGCCGATCACCTCCGGGTGATTTTGTTTTCCGAAGATCAGGATCTGCCCATTCACTTTTTTCATTTCTTCGGCAGCCCTTCTCACTTTTTGTTGCAGGCGCGTTACCACCGGACAGGTGGCATCGATCAATTCCACCCCGTGCTTTTCAGCCAGCATATAGGTTTCAGGCGGCTCCCCGTGGGCACGGATGAGCAGTTTCTTATTATTCAGCAATAAAATATCATCCTTTTCTGCCAGTCGAAGGCCATCATTTTGCAGACGCTGCATTTCCAGTTCATTATGCAACAATGAGCCGTAACTGAACAGTTCATTATCCTGTTCCAGCTCTTTCTCTGCTTTATGAATGGCACGGTGTACGCCCGGACAGAAACCGGCGGTTTTATCGATTGTGATGATCATGGGTTGCAAAAATAAACAATCGGGAGTGATTAGTTATTAATGATTAATGATTAGTGAAGAATTCGGCAATTTGCAAGCCTACCGCCCACCGCCTATCGCCCACCGCCCAACATCTAATTAACCGCGTTTCTTTTCCTTGTAAACTCCTGCAAATTAACAGTCAAGGTGATATAGTTGGGAGAGCCCACAAGGGCATATCTTGAGCGGGCATAGCTGAAATGGAATTTGGATACCCGGATCCCGACGCCCCATGAGAATCCCACGGTGGCCATCTTACTTTGGACTCCATTATCCTGCCGGCGTCCGTAATTATATCCCCCCCTCAGACTAAGAAAATCGGTTATATCAATTTCGGCCCCGATGACGATATGGCGCATGGTTTTGTCGGCGAAATCGCCGATACCGCTTTGCTTTTTTTCTTCACCGGTAATGGGATCGGTATTCTCTGCCACCACCAGGGGATCCGTATAGGTCAGGTCCCATTTCTGCATATTGTGGTAGAGGAATGAAAAGCGCAAAGGAAGGTGTTCCAGGCCCTTCGACATCCCAAACTGCAATTCAAAAGGCAATGGATGGGTTTGTCCGCTGTAATATGACTTCAATTGCAGTCCGATGTTTCTCGCAATCAGGGAAGCCGTAAAATTTCCTTTTTCATGAATATAGGAACCCGATACATCCACGGCAATGCCAA
>JAIOSQ010000197.1 GCA_021107535.1 Bacteroidales bacterium
AAACTGGTCACGCTTTTATGATAACATAAAAAACATATATTACAATGGCAAGCTATTAAACTTCAATGCCAGTGGCTCCAAAGGCTGGCAAATATCCATATTCCATGATGAAGTGCAAGGCAGATATAATATTCATATTGACAGGAAACTTACACCTTTGGAAGAGAAATATATAAAGGAAAAATATGCACATCTTAATAAGGATGAAATGGCCGATCTGAAATATAAACTCACCCATTTGGATTTCAGCGAAATGCTGCCTTTTTATGTAATGCGTTATGGCTTTTATGAAGGACACACTCAGTATCGTTGCGACCCTATTGCAATAGCATTCATCTTTGGCTTAAAGAGTTTAGAAGAGATTGATAATGCAGTTAAAGGGAATTTATATAATATTTTAACAAACCACTATGTATCAATTAAAGAATAAAACTTAAGGCCACATTACAGGCGGTTATAATATGAAATAAAGGGAAATTAAAATGAAACAGATTTTAATAATAGGAATTAGTACAATGATACTATTTTCTTGTAATCATACAGAAAATAAAAATAAAAATACAAATACAAATAAGCAAGAGACCAATGCAAGTGTGAATACAACAATTCCTCTTGAATTGCCCAAGTCTCTTGAGTCACAACGTCACGAACTTGAGCAAACATTACTATCCCCTCAGATGAGGAGTGGAGAGTGTTGGAGGGTGTTGCGGACAGTTAGTATGGCGTTGGAAACCCTGAATGGGCACTCACTTGCCATAGATCCGATTCAATCCCTCAATGGCTTTATCATAGTTCACCTCTATTTCAAGGACCTTATTATAAAGTTCACGCGCCTTTGCATAGTCACCTGATAACTCATAACAGTAAGCCTGATTATAGATGGCCTCATAGTATTGCGGATTCAGTTCCGCGGCTTTAACAAAATATGTGATAGCCTGCTCAAAATCACCCAGCAGTACAAGGTAAACATATCCAAGATTGTAGTGGCCGTATACATTTTCCGGATCAATAAGCAAGAGTTTATTATAAGTGGCTACGGCATTGTCTGCATCATCGGTTTGCTGATAAAACATTGCCAGTGCATACAGTGCTTCAATACTGTTCGCATCTATATTCAGGGCATTGTTAAAATAATCAATTGCCAGGGCATTATTGGCTACACTGTATATCAGGCCAAGCTGGATGTAGGCATCATAATAATTCTGATCCCTATTCACTGCTTCCAGATAGTTTTTAATGGCATTATTGGTATCTCCTGCTTCTGCAAAAGTGTAAGCTTTGATAAAATATGGCAAGGGATTTCGTTTATCCAGGGCTATGGCCTGATTTGCATTTTCGATAGCCTCCTTGTATTTTCTGAGGATCAGGTTCAATTCGGCAAGCTTTAAGAATGATTCGGAATTTTCAGGATCAAGCACAAGAACCCTGTTCAAAGATTCCATACAGTTTTCCAGCAGGCCCATGCTCATGAATATATCGGAAAGAGTGAGGATATACCCGGAATTTCCGGGATCAAGCTGAATAGCCATGTTCACATCCCGCAATGCCATGTTCTCGTTCTGTCGGACAAGGTAGTACATAGCCCTCTCATGGTACAGGCTTGCATTAGCTGAGTCCTGCATGATACGGGCTGTTAGCTGGTCTAAGTTTGACACCATGGTATCACTTGACTGCTCATCGCTATCCTGGTGACTGCTTTTATGATCACATGAAAAAGTGATCATACCGAACAGGACCAATAAACACAAAACGGTATTTTTCATTGAGGGTTTATTAAATGAAAATCTTTAAGGCTTTTCAGACAAAGCAGCCCTTATTTTAGTCTCAAGTTCCTCGGCCAGTTCAGGGTTGTCAAGTAGTAAACTTCTTACAGCATCTCGCCCCTGCCCCAGTTTGGTCTCGCCATAACTGAACCAGGAACCGCTCTTCTTAATAATATTAAAGTCCACTCCAAGGTCGATAATTTCACCATATTTAGATATGCCTTCACCATAAATAATGTCGAACTCTGCTTTACGGAATGGCGGGGCAACCTTATTTTTTACAATCTTAACACGTGCCCTGTTACCGATAATGTTTTCGCCTTCCTTGATCTGGTTCATCCTTCTTATGTCGATCCTGACGGATGAATAGAATTTCAGTGCATTTCCACCTGTTGTGGTTTCAGGGTTACCGAACATCACACCGATCTTTTCCCTCATCTGGTTGATGAATATACAACATGTATTGGTTTTGCTGATTGTGGCTGTTAGCTTTCTTAAGGCTTGCGACATCAGTCTTGCATGTAAGCCCATCTTTGAATCTCCCATCTCCCCTTCGATCTCGCTTCTCGGAGTCAGGGCTGCCACTGAATCTATGACAATAATATCGATGGCTCCCGAACGTATCAGGTTTTCCACAATTTCAAGGGCCTGTTCCCCATTATCAGGCTGTGATACCAGAAGGTTTTCAATGTCGATACCCAGCTTTCCCGCATAAAACCGGTCAAAGGCATGCTCAGCATCGATAAAGGCTGCAATACCACCTGCTTTCTGGGCTTCCGCAATGACGTGGAGGGCCAGGGTGGTCTTACCTGAAGATTCCGGCCCGTAAATTTCGCTCACCCTCCCTCTCGGTAATCCACCAATACCAAGTGCGTAATCAAGGCCGATAGATCCTGTGGAAATGAATTCCACATCTTCCACGGGCTGGTCACCCAGCTTCATAATCGAACCTTTGCCATAATTCTTTTCAATATTCCCAAGTGTTATCTCAAGGGCTTTCAGTTTTTCCTGCCTTATCTTTTCATCATTCTTATCAGTACTCATACTTTCAGGGATTTACTATTTAAATTATAATTTACCATCAAGGAAGTATGGCAAAGATACTTATTTTGCACAGGCGCTTCCTATTTATTAATACCAATTATTTAAAAATGTCCCCACTTAAAGGAAGTTTTTTTTTTGTAAAATGTGCAGATTTCTTTCAGGCCACAGTTCTTACATTTTGGTTTTCGGGCTATGCAGGTATATCTGCCATGAAGGATCAACCAGTGATGGGCCAGATGGATCAGTTCTTCGGGAATATGCTTCACAAGCTGCTTCTCAGCAGCCAATGGCGTTTTAGCATTGGTGGTTAGCCCGAGCCTGGCTGAAACCCTGAAAACGTGTGTGTCCACTGCCATGGCCGGTTTACGGTAAATAACTGATGCAATAACATTGGCTGTTTTTCTACCAACACCGGGCATTTTCTGCAATTCATCAACATCTGAGGGAACCACACCCTTGAAGTCTTCGGTCAATACTTTTGCCATCCCGATCAGGCTCTTTGTCTTGTTGTTGGGATATGAGCAGCTTTTTACAAATTCAAACACCTCTTCTTGTGATGCCACAGCAAGTTTTTCCGCTATGGGGTAATGCTTAAAAAACAGGGGTGTGATCAGGTTAACCCTTTTGTCAGTACATTGAGCGGATAGAATTACGGAAACCAACAACTGATAAGGTGATTCATACCTTAGTTCAGTTTCAGCTTCAGGCATGTTTTCCTTGAAATACCTGATAAAGTATTCAAATTTCTCTTTCTTGTTCAAGACGATGCTTTAGCTTCAGATTTTTTGGCAACGGGATTATCTCAAGACCCTGCCCCGGGTACGCGTAGGGTGGAATATTAGCCGGAGATCCCCCCGAGACTCGGGGGGATTAGTTCGACCAAACAATTTCACTGCATTACATTTGTAAAATTGCAGTCTCGCTAATTCAAAATCACATTGACCGTACCGGCCAGTTTCGTCTGTACCACGTTCAAAGCCTTTGCATAAGCAAAAATATTCCGGAGTGTATTTTCACCGGGCCCTGCAAGGAGTGCTTTTTTAAAGTTTGTGGTATCTGGATGCTGGTTTCTGGGAGTAAGAGTTTTGGGCATATGTTAATCCATTAATGAATAATTAAATTATTATGCTAACGGATTATAATATGCCTTTATTTCATGCAGGGGAAAATAAACAATAAATCAATGAGAGAAAACTTCTAATAAATAAAGTGAATTCGAATCATTCAACACTTAGAATTCTGAATTCCCATTCTCCACTAATAATTAATAATTAGGATATCATCCCTCAAAAAACCCTATCTGGTGAGGATGACCTCTTTTTCCTCTATAAGTTTTCGTAGATTGATCAAGGCATATCTCATACGGCCAAGTGCCGTATTAATGCTCACATCCGTATGTTCTGCAATGTCCTTGAAACTCATATCGGAATAATGCCTCATGTACAATACGTCCTTCTGTTCCTTGGGTAAATGCTCAATGAGTCCCCTTACATCCCTGTGTATCTGGTCAAGGATCATTTTATCCTCTACAGATAAATCCGTAAATTGGATGGTATCAAAAATATCGTATTCGCTGTTGTCATTATCAATGACAGGCAACCTTTTGGATTTTCTGAAATAGTCAATGATCAGGTTATGAGCAATACGCATAACCCATTGAATGAATTTTCCTTCTTCTTTATAAGATCCTGCCTGGATGGTATTGATCACTTTGATAAATGTATCCTGGAAGATGTCGTCGGCTAATTGCTTATCCTTAACAACCATAAGGATGTATGCAAACACTCTGTTCTTGTGGCGGTGGATGAGTTGCTCCAGGCTATTTTGATTACCGTCCAAGTAGTTAACAATTAGCACGCTATCGCTAATTTTACAGGCTTTCATAGGCCTCCCTTTTTAAAGATTAATAACGTAAAAAGGGTACATGTTTATTCGATAATCTTCCTCCTGTTGTTATGCTGCAAAACCCAGATATATGCTTGCAGCGAAATGAATACTTATACTCTTGATTCGAGTGATTTGTTACAAATATCATGCAAATATAACTAAATGCGGGATAAATGCAAAATTTTTAAATATTTTTGCAATCCCAATCATAAATACTATCTGGCACTCATTATGAATTCACCTGATCCTAAGGAATTTATAACTATTAAAGGCGCAAGGGTTCACAACCTGAAAAATATTGATGTTGCTATCCCCCGCAACAAACTTGTAGTGATCACCGGCCTTTCAGGATCTGGAAAGTCATCGCTTGCATTTGATACACTTTATGCTGACGGGCAGAGGAGATATGTTGAAAGCCTGAGCTCCTATGCACGGCAATTCCTGGGCAGGATGAGCAAACCTGAAGTAGATATGATCACAGGCGTATCCCCTGCCAT
>JAIOSQ010000222.1 GCA_021107535.1 Bacteroidales bacterium
CTTGTATTGATCTTCTTTAGTAGGCTGGAATGGTACTTCAGGATGAGATCGCTGGGATATATTTTTAATACTTCACTGCTTTTTTTGTAAAAATCAAAAGGGATTGAACTGAAAGGGATTCCGATAAATTCACAAAGTGCTTTGAATTGTTCCTCCGGTTTTGAAACAAGATCTTCATATTTTACCTCAATATGTGTTCCTGGATGTTTCTCAGCGGCCTTTCTGAACTTCCTGACAAAATACCTCCATTTGTTTACGGTCACAGAAATAAAAGGCAGCTCAAAGTCAACATTGCGGATAGAAACGAAATTATCCCTGTAATCACGTACGATATGGATAAATCTGGCTTCAGGGAAGATCTTTAGCAACTTTGTTGTATAAATGGTATAACCCGGGTTTTTATCGCCTATAGCCAGAAGCATTCCGTGTTTGAAAATCGACCGGTATTCGTTGTAAACTACTTTACAGATCGTACCATATGAGAATTCCCCGGTACATTTCATTAGGTTCTCATGCAGCCTTAACCGGTCAAGTGTCCAGAAATCAAAATACCACTGTGTCAGAAGTTCGTGATAGAATGCCTCAAGTTTTTCAACGCTCCAGTTCCTGATCTTGCCATACTTCGGGTAAAGATTAATAATAAACTGGCATTCAGGAGGGAACTTAACATTCGGGTGGGCATCAAAAAGAGTGCTGAGCAGAGTGGTTCCCGAGCGGGGCCTTCCAACAACGAAAAAAAAAGGAATATCTTCTAATTGACGGGCAGAAAGATACCTGTCTTTCTGTCCGATAAGGACCTTAGCATGGTCCAGCTCTGTGAAATAATCTTTCAATTGATACGGGTTTTATCCTCCTTCGTCCCTAGTCCTCGGGACTTCAGTGGACGAGAAAAGTATTCATTAATTTGCAAAGATAGGCTTCTGAAACAAACATCCCGATTTGCATTTTATTTTTTCAACTCCCTGATCAGTTGCCGTATCTGTGTGAAATCACTTTTCTTAAAGACCAGGATCTCTTTCAGGGGAACCTTTACAATGAAGGAGTAAGCGATCATATATCCTATCGAACCTGCAGTGTAACTTACATTGGTCGCCATGGCTGCGCCCGCACCACCATGTTGTGGGATCCATAAAAGATTGAGCAGGATATTCAGCAGCAGGGCAGGAAGGAAAATGTAAAGTGTGATTTGTGGTTTCCCAAGTCCCGCGAGATGTCCGCTCAGGATCCGGAAGATCACCACTATAATAATACCCGGCAGGATCAGCTGGATAATGCGTATACTCGGTATATATTCAGTGCCGAAAATAAGGGGCACAAGATAAGGAGCCAGGAAAAAGATGGCAACGGAAGCAATGACTGAAAAAAGAAAAGAAAGGCGCACCAACACCCCTGTAGTGGATATCATGGCGGCCTGGTCCCGGGTAGTTGCTGTGCGACTGAAAACCACAATGCCTATGGCCAGCGGTAACAGCCACAGTTGTTCCGCAACAGAAACACCGAGAGAATAAATGCCTACTTCCGTAGCATCCCTCAGTTTTTCAATGAACAGGATATCAATACGAAAATTCAACTGTATGATAAAAAAGGATGCTGAAAAAAGAATGCCGAGTTTCAACAGGCTTTTGATGATCTCTTTATGAATTCTTAGCCTGATCCTGAATGACCTGCTGATGAGGATGATCCCATAGATGCCAACGATAATTCCGGAAACCAGGAAGGCGATAATGGCTCCGAGGATCTCAAAGCTAAAGGCCCAGACCAGCAGGGCAATCAGGCCGAGGTTAATGGCATTGGTAATCCAGTTCATCTGGTTGGCCTTGTTGATCTCATCATCGCCGAGGAATACACCACCAATATATACGATGGCAAGCCTACCAGGGATTATCAGCAGGACCAATCCGATCATCAGTGGAGTAAAAGATGGCTCATCGTATATCCAATACGTAATGGCGGAAATGATGATACCAAGTACAGAAGCCATGATCAGCAGCACAATGATAGAAGAAACCAGTTCATTCTTATCATATTTTCCTTTGCCGACATGTAAGATGGCTGAACCACGGATACCCAAATGCGTTAGACTGACCACGATCATGGGGATGATCACCAGTGCAGTGAAGATGCCGTATTTATCCGGGCCAAGCACCCGGGCTAGGATGATGCTTGCCAGCAAACCGGTAATGATAGAAAAAACATTGCTGTTGAAAACACCAATAACATCCCTAACGAACCTTCTTTTTGCCATAAAAAACCGGATTGTTTTGCGAATGTAATAAAAAAGTAATCAGGTTCAGGATACAAGAGCAAGGGTACAAGCATATTGAATTTCCAATTCTTATTCTTATTCTTATTCCATGTTCCTTGTTCTCTATTCTCTATTCCCAATGCCTTTTAGAAGGATATTCGGATCAAGCGGTTTTTTTATTCCCCTGAAAACTGCGTTATGCCTTTCCACGTTCGACAGGTAAGCCCAGGCTGCGGCTTTTGCATTATGGGTGGCCTTGAGACTTCGGAGCATCTTCTTTTGCAGGAGTTTGTCATTATACATGATCGACCAGTTTTCCAGCATGGCATCCATAAACTCCTCAGTGCGCATCTTCACCGGCTTATGTACGACTTCAAGGAAATGATAATGTTTCCAGTCCACCGGGAAATTCGTAGAAAGCAGCCTGTTTTCTTTTTCTATCCTGCGGAACAAGCCGGTACCGGGCAAGGGCGTGACGATGGTGGCCTGCATGGCATCCATACCGCTATCGATGGCAAATTGTGTCCTGTCAAAAAGATCCTGCTTCGAATCACTGTCGAGGCCATAGATCAGGGCACCCAATACACTGATGCCGTATTTATGGATGCGATCGAAAACTTCTTTGTATTGCTCAATGCCCATCTTCAGGTTCAGCCTTTTGTTGGCTTCCCGGAGTTGTTCCTCCTTTTCCGATTCTATCCCGATCAGGATCATACGGCAACCGCTTTCCGCAGCATATTTCAGAACCTCTTCATTATCGGCTACGTTCAGTGAAGCCTGGCAATACCA
>JAIOSQ010000263.1 GCA_021107535.1 Bacteroidales bacterium
ATAGCCTGTATTCCTTCTCTTGATGGCCGGGTCAGGGTATTCTTTATGGATGGAATTCCGGTTTGCCGGATCGCTGAGAATTTCATTGATCTGCTTGTAAATCTTTCCTTCAAGGGAGTTTAATTCACATTTGCTGAGAAATAGTTCCTTGCTCAGTGGTTCGAAAACAGCTTCGGAGCCATCACTCAGTATCACTTTAGCTGAAATAGTGTGATCGCGGGTGCTTCCATAGATCAGTGAGTGAGCACCACAGGCATTATTGCCAAGCATTCCGCCTATCATGCACCGGCTGGATGTAGACGTTTCCGGCCCGAAAAACAGGCCGTGCTTTTCCAACGCTATATTTAATTCGTCGAGAATCACACCGGGTTCAACGCACACCCACCGTTCTTCAGGATTGATCTCGATGATTTTCGTCATATGTTTGGAAACATCTGCAATAATTCCCTTTCCAACAACCTGTCCGGCCAGTGAGGTCCCTGCCGTACGCGGGATCAGTGGCAGCCTGTGTTCCCTGGCAAAAGAGATAAGTTCCCTGATATCGTCCCCGTTTTTTGGCCTTGTGACCAGTAAAGGCACTTCCCGATAGGCTGAGGCATCAGTGGCATATTGCAATAAACTAGACTGGTCGTCCAAAACCTCGCCTTTAAGCCGTTCTCTTAGCTCTTCGATATCTTTGTTGGTCATAAAAGCAAGTTTTAAAAAAGCGCTGCGATCAATTCATCAGGATTTGAATGATCTGTTTCCATGGCAAAGTTAATGCTTAAAAATACATCTTTTATGGTCTTCGGATGATGAAGGACGTTTTTGAGATGACGGGATAGCCCCGTGAATACTTCAGATCCTTTATTGCTGAAGCTGATTTCTCTGATCAGGCCATTTTCTGTTCGCAGATCGATCCTGTATTTCTCCTCCCTGAACGTGATTTCATTCGATAAAGAATATTTGGGGGAATAGCCGAAATTCCAGTCCGGTGAACTATATTTATCATGAACCAGCTTCCGGATCTTCTGTTTATCTTCCATGCTGAAGCTGTACCCGGCAATTCCGGGGAAATCAAGTTTGATCTGATTGATGAGGATCTTTCTGAATTTATCCAAATTCATTTTTTCCGGCAGATGATCCGTAATATTGGCAATACTGCTTTCAGCCGACCTGATGGCTTTGTCTGAATAATTACTATGGGCCGGGCGGATGCATTTCCGGAGTCTCTTCAGGTTGGAGTTAAAAAGAATGGTTCCATGGTGCAGGACACGGTTCCTGAACACATGTTCGGCACTACCGGAAAACTTGAATCCGTTAATGGCCAGGTTGGTTTTTCCCTGTAGTGAGGCAGTTAGCTGTTGTGTAGCCAGCGCCCTGATCACGCTTCCGGAGTATTTTTTGTAATCGACCAGTTTGCCTTTTTCTCCGTTGACAACCAGACTATAATTGAGGTTTCCTTCATCGTGGTAAACGGTACCACCCCCTGAAATCCTCCTGATCAGCGGGATGTTCTTTTTGTAGGTATAGATCATGTCGGCTTCAGCTGCAGCGACCTGGTGCTTGCCAATAATGACAGATGGACTGTTCACCCAGAGCATGAAAACATTTTCCGCGAACTCTTTCAGCACATATTCTTCTGCTGCGATGTTAAAATAAGGCTTGGTTTCAGTTCTGTCGATCAGGATCATTTGTTTGTTTTACACAGTAATCAATGTGGATTTTGGGTATCTTTGGGTAATTGATCATAAAGCTTAATCAGTTGTAAAGATAATTAAAACACTGACAATTTTTAGGAAGACGGGAAGAGGGGATGGTTGGAAGACGGGATGACGGGATGAAATGTTGGATTTTGAATTATGGATTATGGATTATGGATGCACTATACTCACACAATCACTCAGTCCCACAGTCTCAAAGTCTCAAAGTCTCTGACTCTCTGACCCACTGACTCTCTGACCCACTGACTCACTGACCCACTGACCCACTGACTCTCTGATTCCCTGACCCTCTGACTCCAAATAAACAGGCATGAAAACATTATCAATAAACATTATTCTTCTGATCAGCATCATAGCTGTCTTTTCCTCCTGCGGCATCATTGACCAAAGCAGGGCCATGAGGAATTTTGGGAAATGCAGTTTCTGGCTCAGGGATGTGCAGGATATTACATTGGCAGGTGTGGACATGCAATATGTTGATCAATTTTCCGATTTAAGTTTTCCGGAAACCGCCAGGATCACCGCAGCGGTGCTCAGCGGAGATCTCCCTTTGTCTTTCATCCTCAATGTGGAAGTGTACAATCCTAACCCGGAGAAGGCAATTATGAATGAATTCAAATGGATACTTTTTATTGATGACATAGAAATAACAAACGGGATAGTTGACAGACGGGTTGAAGTTAGTCCGAATGGAGGGATTGCCCTTCTTCCAATCAGCCTCAGTATTGATTTGTTTGACGCCCTGTCCGCTGAAAATGCAGATGCCATCATAAATTTTGGGTTCAACCTGGCTGGACTTGGCGGGGACCCCAGCAGGATAAAGCTTAAAGCCAAACCTTCGGTGTATGTTTCCGGGAAAAGGATCAATTATCTGGGATATATAACCATAGAGGAGGAGATTTAAATCGGATACTGGATTGGGAGTTCCGAGTTCCTAGCCCACCGCCCACCGCCCACCGCCAATATATAAATACATACTTCACCCTGAACTAATCACACAATACCATAATGCACTCCTGATATTTTATTATTTTTGCTCTGTATGGAAAACCTAAGGTCCTTTTTGGATAATAATATTTTTGCAGTGCTTGCCCGCTCTGCCCGGGAGTTGGATATGCCTGCCTATGTGATTGGCGGATATGTTCGCGACAGACTTATGGGCCGGCCAACTGCAGATATCGATATACTCGTGATTGGCAGTGGTATTGAGGTAGCAGCCAGGGTAGCTGAAAAACTGGGTGGCAACACAAGGGTACATTATTATAAAAATTTCGGGACTGCCATGCTGAAGCATTACGATGATATGGAATGGATCATCGAATTTGTTGGTGCAAGGAAGGAATCTTACCAGCGCGATAGCCGTAAACCCATCGTGGAAGATGGCACCCTGGAAGATGACCAGAACCGTCGCGATTTCACCATCAATGCCATGGCCATCAGCTTACAGGAAGATGATTACGGTAGCTTGCTTGATCCTTTCGACGGGATCGGTGATATCGAACGAAAGCTGATCCGTACACCCCTGGATCCTGATATCACTTATTCTGATGACCCGCTGAGGATGATGCGTGCTGTCAGGTTTGCTACGCAGCTGGGTTTTCATATTGAAGAAGCTTCATTTGAAGCAATTCACCGGAACAGGGAGCGCATCAGCATTGTGTCGCGCGAGCGGATTGCAGATGAACTGAACAAGATCATTCTAGCACCCAGGCCATCCTATGGTTTCAGACTTCTGGATAAAACAGGTCTTCTGGAGATCATCTTCCCGCAGTTTGTGGCATTAAAAGGTGCAGAAACCGTAGAAGGCAGAGGGCATAAAGATAACTTTGAACACACGCTTGGAGTGCTCGACAATCTTGCGGAAAAAACAAACGATCTCTGGCTCCGCTGGGCGGCAGTGCTGCATGATATTGCAAAGCCACTTACAAAAAGGTATGATAATACTGTCGGATGGACCTTTCATTCACATGAATTTGTCGGGGCGAAGATGGTGCCGAAAATATTCAAACAACAGAAGCTGCCACTGAATGAGAAAATGCGGTACGTCCAAAAACTGGTTATGCTTCATCTCAGGCCTATCATACTGGCAAAGGAAGAGATCACCGATTCTGCTATCAGGAGGTTGCTCTTTGAAGCCGGTGATGACATCGACGATCTGATGCTGCTCTGCGATGCCGACATCACCTCCAAGAATCCTGCAAAGGTGAGGCGTTACCTTAAAAACTTCAAGCTGGTCAGGAAAAAACTTGTCGAGATCGAAGAAAAAGACCGCATCCGTAATTTTGAGCCCCCGGTATCAGGTGAACTGGTGATGCAAACATTCGGACTGAAACCCTGCCGGGATGTGGGGATCATAAAAAATGCGATCAAGGATGCCATCCTCGACGGGATCATCCCTAATGAATTTGATGCAGCATATGAGTTTATGCTTGAGAAAGGGAAGGAACTGGGACTTCGTCCGGTAGCCGGTAACCGGTAACCGGTAACCGGATTTTATCCTCATGAAACGAAAGAATAAATACCTCCTTGTGATCGCCGGCCCCACTGCCATCGGCAAGACGGCCTTCAGCATTGCTATAGCCAAGCATTTTGGAACAGAGATCATTTCTGCTGATTCGCGGCAGTTTTACCGGGAAATGCGCATCGGCACAGCCTACCCTGAGCCGGAGGAACTGGCAGTGATAAAACATCATTTTGTGGGCAATCTTTCCATAGAGGATCATTACAATGTCTCACGATATGAATCGGATGTCCTCGGGTTACTTGAAGAGCTTTATCAAAGCCATGATATCGTTGTGATTACCGGTGGCTCAGGATTATATCTTGATGCGGTATGCAGGGGCATTGATGAGCTGCCCGATCCTGATCCTGTATTGAGGCAATCACTGAAAGACGATCTTTCCGAAATGGGGATTGGAGTGTTGCAGCATCGCCTGCAAGAACTTGATCCGGAGTATTATGAGATCGTCGACCTGAACAATCCAAATCGTTTACTCAGGGCGCTTGAAGTTTGCATTCAGACCGGACAAACATATTCATCACTCAGGATGAATACCGCCAAAACCAGGCCATTCAATATCATAAAGATCGGATTAAATATCGATCGCGATCTTTTATTCAAAAGAATAGGGGAACGTGTTGATAAAATGATGGAGAAAGGATTGCTTGATGAGGTTAAATCCCTGCTTCCCCTCCGGGGATACAATGCCCTGAATACTGTCGGATATAAAGAGCTCTTCGCATGCCTCGATGGTGATGTTTCCCTTGAACAGGCTATCGAAAACATTAAAACCAACACCCGCCGCTATGCTAAAAGACAGCTTACATGGTTTAGTAGGGATGAAGAGATGGCGTGGTTTGAACCGGATGCGTTGGAGGAGGTTCTGGTTTTTGTGGAAGGGAGAATCAGGGAATCAGAGACTAAGTGAGTGACTGTGAGACTGTGAGAAATGAAATCTTCAATACAATCTAAATTCTTCACTCTTCACTCCAGATAGGCACTAGCCACTAGGCACTCGGCACTAGGCACTCCTGATCCAGCAACCAGTAACCAGTCACTGATTCTCTGACTCTCTGACTCACTGATTCTCTGAATCACCCCCTGTGATACCTTATCAATCCTTCCATTGGCCCCTGTTCTATCTTGCCTATGGAGATCCCTTGCTGCCAGGCTGCTTCGCTGAGTATGTGCCGGAAATGAAAAGCCACAGACCCGACAAAACTCACAGGGATGATCTTGTACCGGGCATATTTCGATACCGATTCCTCAAAAAAATCAATAAATGAAGAAAAAAGGATCTCCCTGACATCATCATGATGTTCGTGGTCGGCAAGAAAGCGGGTGAAGCCGGCCATGTACTTTCCGGGATTGTTTTTGTTATAAACGGAGCTCAGGATGTCTTCCAGTGTATAATGAAATGTTTTTTCAAAGGCATCATTGATCTCTTTTGCCAGTTTTCCTTTTAGGTATGCGCTCAGGAACTTTTTCCCGATGTAGGCACCGCTGCCTTCATCCCCGAACATATATCCCAGTGAAGGAATATTTTCCGTGATGTGTTTCCCATCATAGGCGCAGGAATTGGCACCGGTTCCAAGGATGCAGGCGATGCCCTCAGTATGGCCCAGCAGGGCACGTGCTGCGGCAAGCAGGTCATGCTGTACCTCAACACTGGAATCAGGAAAACGCTCAGATAGAGCCTTGCTGACAATAGCACAGTTCTTCTCCGTTGAACAGCCTGAACCATAGTAATAAACTGCAGTGACATTTGCTTTGCCAATTGCCGGGATCATTTCTTCAAAGAGGATCCGCTGCAGTACAGAGGCATCCATGTAATACGGATTGAAACCTGCCGTGTCCTGCAAAATGACTTTTTGGTCTTTGAGCAGCGCCCAGCTGGTTTTTGTTGCGCCGCTGTCGGCAATAAGGATCATGGTTTGAAAGTATTTTTGGATAAAGATAATTAGAAAGCAGGAATTGGAGACTTTGAGAATCAGAGAATCAGAGACCAGCAACCAGCATCCAGTATCCAGCATCCAGCATCCAGCATCCAGCATCCAGTAACCAGTACACCTACGCTAAAGCTTCGGTGCACAAAGCATCCAGTATCCAGTATCCAGTACACCTACGCTAAAGCTTGTGCCTCCGCTAAAGCTACGGCGACACGCGGACGGTGCACAAAGCATCCAGCATCCAGTATCCAGTATCCAGTATCCAGTATCCAGTAA
>JAIOSQ010000046.1 GCA_021107535.1 Bacteroidales bacterium
CAGCCATTCATATAAAAATTCCTGTCGTTGCGGATATTTCCCGCGTCATCACGATAATCTTCAGCTTCAAATTTGTTCAGGGGATATCGCGCACCGCCATGTTTGATGATTATGGCATCGAAACCTCTTCCATCAGTACCGAAAACAAAATCACCTATTTCAGAACCAGACATCTGATCATTATCAGAGACCAGTGTTGCAGCAGCTCCATCGCCAAAGATGGCACGGTTGCTTTTATCTTCAGGATGTATGAGTTCAGAGATGTTTACGGAAGTAAGCAAAAGGACATTTTTTGCCCCGCCGGTGGCGATCAGGCCATTGGCCACACTCAACCCATATATAAATCCGGTACAACCCTGATTGATATCAAGGGATCCGGCATGTTCGGGTATGTCAAGGCGATCCTGCAACAAACAGGCTGTTGAGGGTGTAATGTAATCCGCTCCCTGGGCACAAAAGATCAGATGATCTATTTCAGCGGAGCTGATATTGTGCTCTTCAAAAAGCTTTAAGGCCGCTTTAAATGCAAGGTCGGCAGCAGTTTCCTCTTCAGCAGCTGTATATCTTCTCTTCACCCCGGTCAGCCTGGTCAGGTCATCGATCTTCAGATCGGGAAATTCACGAGCGAGGTCATCGTTCGTGACAAGCATTTCCGGTAAATGGTAGCTGATGGCTTTTATATAACTTTTCATTATTGTCGTGGCTGAACTGCTTCCAGGTATTTTTCCCTGTATATTTTTGCCTTTTCCATATCACCTTTCTCGAGAAAGTACTGGCCGAGAAAACTAAAAACTTCCGGCCTGGTATTCCTTAGAGCAGCCTCCTCATAACTTTCAACAGCCTTGAGGGTGTCGCCCTTCATCATAAAATAATTACCAAAACTAACATATGGAAGGGCTTCCAGAGGATCCAGCCGGATAATCTCCATGTTCAGCCTTATAGCTTTCTGCTCATTTCCCATCATAAAATTGAGGTCTGCCAGCCTGGACCTGGGATTGATAATGTCAGGGTTGAAGGCAATGCAACGCTCATAATAATAAGCAGCAGAGTCAATCATTCCCATATTTTCATAGGTCAGTCCCAGATTGAACAGCGCCTTACCATCTTCAGGTTCGATCTCCAATGCCCTACGGAAGCTTGAAATTGCCTTTCTCTTATAAAAGACGGCAGTTGACGTATCACCACTTGCAATGAGGTGCTCTGCAATACGCGGGTGGTTATAGATCATCGCTATATTCTTCCAGGAAGAAGCATGGCCCGGCCAAATCTCCACGGCACGCTGAAAATGATTTATTGCCTTTTCAATATCAGGCATCAGGAATTTTGCAACATTCACCTGCTTTGAGAGTTCAATCTCTACTTTTCTCATGATCGTTGTTCCCATCAGATCGTGGGCCTTAACGGAATTATCAAGGTATTTCATATCTGCCCTGTAAAGTGTCAGGTCAGAATACCAGTGTACATTCCTGTTTATGGTCTTGTAGGAATAAGGGACAAGTACCACTGCAGTGAGTATCAGGGTAAAAAATATGCTTGCTCCTTTATTAACTGAAGATTTAGGCTTTGCTTTAAACAATTTAAAAATAAGCCAGGCCAGTACGATCACAAATCCCAGCGATGGGATCAACAGAAACCTTTCAGCAATTATCCCGGGTGCCGGTTGCACAATATTGCTGTACATGGCGATGGTGAAAAGATAGAATAAGATGGCATAGGAGATCACATGTTTCTCCCTGAATTTCCAGATTGCAATAAACAAGATGCCAAGATGAAATATAATAGAAAGGATAACCCAAATATTTCCCAGGTTTACAAGAGGGATCATATTATATCCGTAGTAATATAAGAGAGGATGAGGGATCAGCAGGATCTTAAAATAATATCCAAGGCTATACATTCCGGTCCCTAAAATGTACCAGATGCTATCTGCAAAATAAAGTGGATTTTCCACCATTGTGAAGTTCCTTGTCCGTTCAAGAAACCAGAATGGCATCATCCCGCCAATCACGATCATTATTGTAAGCAGGCCAAAGATAATCCCTATCTTTTTCCACTTCATATTTGTGAAGAAGTACAACGTTAAAGGAAATACAAACCAAAATGTGAGCGCTGTTGGTTTAGCTAAGAAAGCAAGGATATAGCTGAGTAAACCGATAAGAAGGAAAATCACCCTGTTCCTGTCAGCATATTTGAGCAGCATTTGCAAAGTCAGCAGTGAAAACAGCATACTCAGCATCTCATCCCGGTTTTTCAGGCTGGCCACAACTTCAGTATGCACCGGATGGGCTATGAACAACAGGATGATCACAAATGGAAACCAGATTGAATAATCCCTGAAAAATCGCCTGAGCACCTGGTATAATACCAATACCATCAACAGGTAAATGATAACGTTAATAAGATGGCCGATTCTTGGATTCAGCCCAAACAAAGAATACTCGATCGCAAAGACAGTCCGGACAAGGGGCCGGTAACCATATGATTTTTCAGGACCATCTTTGGTGATCTTGCTGGTGTAAGTAGTTGTAAATATGTCGCCGATAGATGCAATGCCTTCCTTGACAAGTTGGCCACTTTTCCCCTGAATGATGTAGTCATCAAGAGAATAGCGGTTATTTAATGTGTTTCCATAAAGGATGAAGGTATAAATGATGATGATAAGAAGAAAAATGAGCCTGGTGGTTTTGTTTTGGCCTGTTTGTCCTGGATCTTTGAGTTTATTCACCATGTTGATCGGTTCGTTACGATGAGCTTAATTCCTTAATGGTAACAAAAGTAAATATTTCGCACAAATGGAGAAAAGAATTAACATAGCTTAACATACATAATGAATTGCTAAACTGTTAAATTGTTAAATTGCAAATGTTCGGTGCTCGTTCTTCGGTGTTCGGTCTTCGTTCTTCGGTGTTCGGTCTTCAAAAGACTTTCCTTGCAAACCCCTCAATAGCCTTCAGCGTAAGTTTCCGTGCTTCAATAAATCCCATATGCCCTACCCTATCCAAAACAAGAATCTCACATATTGGAGGCAATGCTGCCTGGGCGAGTGCTTTTTCAAACGGGATCCGGCTGTCCTTTTTGCCGAGGATAAATAACACAGGCACCCGGGCATTGATCAGCACATCCAGTTTATCAGTCCGGTATTTCATTCCTTCCAGGGCAGCAATAATGGCTTCCCGGGAAGTGAGCAAAGCTTCAGCAAATAGTTTCTTTATTTCTTTTTCATGTTTGGAAACATTTTCGGGGTCAAAAAGATCAGGAATGAAATTATAGATGAAGCCTCCACGATCTGCTTCAACTATACTTATTGCCCTGTTCCTGTTAAGTTTGGCTTCAGGATTGTCGGCAAGGGCATGTGAATGAAACAGGCCAAAGCCTTTCAGCTTCCCGGGATATTTGGCTGCATAAGCCAAAGTAACATATCCCCCCATGGAGTGGCCGATCATCAGGCAGCTTTTCACCTCCAGATATTGCAAGACTTTATTTATTGCATTGGCCATCTGATCCATCAAATGAATCCTTCCCAGGCACTCACTCCCACCAAAACCAGGCAGGTCGATGGTAATCACCCTGAAATCTTCCGCCAGTTTTTTGGAAAAGTAATTCCAAATACTCTTGTTTTCAAGAAATCCATGCAATAGTACAAGGACATTCCCTTCCCCCCTGTCAGCAAAACTGATTTCTTTTCCTTTGTATAAAACACTTCCAGTCATCTCCCTCTTCCACATTCCTTGTTCTTATTCTTATTCCTTGTTCTTATTCTTATTCCTTGTTCTTTATTCTTTATTCATAAGGGCTTCAACCTCAGCCACGGTTTTGGGTATCGGCTTGCCAAGAACCCGATAGCCATCATCCGTTACGAGGATATCATCCTCAATCCTGATGCCACCGAAATCCTTGTATGTTTCAGCTTTATCGTAGTTGATGAATTCGGTGAATTTGCCTTCACTGCGCCACATGTCGATCAGGGCGGGAATAAAATAAACACCGGGTTCATCGGTCAGCACGAAACCAGGTTCAAGCTTTCTGGCCAGGCGTAAAAATGCCAGTCCAAACTGTTCGCTCCGCTGAATGGTCTCATCATAGCCAACGTAGTTTTCACCCAGGGCTTCCATATCATGCACATCCAGCCCCATCATATGTCCGAGGCCATGCGGGAAGAAGAGTGCATGTGCACCCTGTCTTACGATCTCTCCCGTATCCCCTTTCATGATGCCAAGTTCTTTCAAACCCTCTGCGATGGTACGGGCTGCAAGCAGATGAATATCCTTATAATAAACACCTGGTTTGATGGCCTCGATGGTCACCATGTTTGCCTTAAGAACGATTTCATAGATCTCTTTCTGACGGGCACTGAATTTCCCGCCTACCGGTACCGTCCTGGTTATATCACTGGCATAATGCAGGGAAGATTCCGATCCGGCATCGGTCACCATCATCCTTCCCAGCTGCAATACATTGCCGTGATGATGGTTGTGCAGGGTTTGGCCATCGACACTCAAAATTACCGGAAAGGAGACCGGACCCCCGTATGAAAGTGAAATCCCTTCCACGGCACCGGCAATTTCCTGCTCAACTACGCCCGGCATGGCCATTTTCATGGAAGTGGTATGCATGAGGTAAGCCACATCCACTGCTTTTTCTATTTCGATGATCTCGCCTTCATCTTTGATGGAGCGCATCTTTACAACGGCTTTGATCAACTCTTCTGAAATATATTGTTTTATCTCGCCATGATTTTTGCCAAACAATGTTTCAAGGTAAAGCCAGCGGTCGCCACGATATGGTGGAAGGATATGGACCTTGCGACCCTTGCTAATGGCATTTTGGATGTAGTCAGCAAGTTTGGTTCCGGATAGGGTATGCTCTGTACCAGACTGCAATGCCTGATCCTTCATCAGGGGTTGCGGCCCCATCCAGATAATATCGTCCATGGTAATATCATCTCCCACCAGGATATCCTTATCCTCGTCCACATCAATGATCCCTGCAAGGCCATCATGGTCATGACCGAAATAATAAAGAAAATCGCTGTCCTGGCGATAATGGTAAGTGTTTGCGGGATAATTCATAGAGGCTTCACCGTTGCCAGGCAGCAACACAACACCACCTGATAGCATTTCTCTCAGTTGCTTTCTTCTGGCTGAATATACTTTTGCTTTGAACATATTTTTGTTGTTGGTTGGTTTACGAATATAGAACTAACAAAAGTATGTAAATAGATTCAAACCCTGTACCATTTTAGATTCTTAATAAAGCAAAGCACCAACAAGGTCTTGGGTGTTAGGGGTTAGGTGTTGGGTGGATATGCGATATCCAATATTTGATATTCGAAGCCATGTTCGTTGCTTGTTGCTCGGTGTTCGTTCTTCAAGGAAATTGTTGAAGGAGATGGAAGATAGAAGTTTGCACGATAGAAGATAGAAGAAGTTTCTCCCCATCTCCCCATCACCTCTTCATCAACGTCTCATCATCCTCTCTATCTCCTCCACCTCCACCGGGATCTGCTCCGTGAGATTCACCGGCCTGTCTTTCGTTACCAGGATATTATTCTCGATCCGAATACCAATATTTTCTTCACGAATGTATAATCCCGGCTCGCAGGTGAGAACCATGCCGGCCTGTAAAGGATTATATTTTGAGCCTACGTCATGTACATCCAGGCCAATGGGGTGAGAAGTGCCGTGCATGAAATATTTCATGTAAAGTGGTTTCTTCGCATCCTGCTTTTCCACATCATTTTTACTGAACAAACCCAGTCCGATCATCTCTTCCTCCATCATCTTGTTCACTTCCTTATTGAAAGCATCAATGGTAGTACCCGGAACCAATAGCTGTATGGCTTTATCATGAACCCGGAGCACTGATTCATAGCATTCCTTTTGCCTTTTTGTAAATCTCCCATTCACCGGGATGGTACGGGTGATGTCGGCCGCGTAATTGGCATATTCGGCACCGAAATCCATCAGAAGGAGATCCCCGTCATTGCAAATACTATCATTATCCACATAATGCAACACACAGGTATTTGCACCCGATGCAATGATGGGCCTGTAGGCATTTCCATTAGCACCATTGATGGCGAATGCATATTCAATTTCTGCCTGGACATGGTATTCCGGCATGCCCGGTTTCAGTGCTTTCAAGACCCTTTCGAAAGCCTTTGCCGTAATCTCCCCGGCCTTTTTTATCAAGTTGATCTCAATATCAGATTTGATCTTTCTCAACTCCATCATCAGTGGGGCTGAGCGCTGAAAATCATGTGTCGGATATTGCTCTTTCAACTCATTGGCAAAACGTAAATCTTTGTACGGAACCGGATTGTTGTACTTTGGGTATTCGTTTGAATTAAGGTAAATCTTTGAAGCCCAAACCATGAGGTCTTTCAGAAAAAGATCAAAATCTTTGGTCCAGTGTATCGCTTTTATTCCTGATACCTGAGCGGCTTTCTCCTTTGTCAGCTTCTGTCCTTCCCAGATGGCGATCTGTTCACTGGTTTCCTTTACGAACAAGATCTCCCTAAAATCTATGTTCGGATGCCCCGGTGCCATAAGCAGGATCGTTTCCTCCTGGTCAATCCCACTCAGGTAAAAAAGGTCGGATTGCTGCCTGAACGGGAAGTTTTGGTCCCCATTACGGGGAAACTCATCATTGGAATGAAATATCGCCAGGCTTTTTCCCTCCAGTTTTGATATATAGTTCTTCCTGTTAGCGGTAAAAAATCCGGGATCTATCGGGTCATATCTCATAAAACGTGCCTTATTTAAAACCAAAATAAATTACTATAATACAGGTATTTTGAGGCTTTCACAAAAATTTAAATTTTAATTTTGCTAGCCCAATCAAATGTACAATTATTTGACTTAGAAAATAATTTTTCACATCTGTCTATTTTTTGTAAAAACAACATTTATGGCCAAGTTATTACATTATTCCTCGCTCACAAAAAAATTCATCATGGCATTAGTAGGTTTGTTTCTTGCGGTATTCCTGATGGTTCACCTGGGCATCAACCTATTCATTTTACCAATAACGGGAAATCATGTGGAAATTTTCGAGATTGCAGTTCATTTCATGACCAGCAATCCCCTTATCAAA
This sequence comes from Bacteroidales bacterium, assembly GCA_021107535.1. Classification (GTDB taxonomy): domain Bacteria; phylum Bacteroidota; class Bacteroidia; order Bacteroidales; family B18-G4; genus B18-G4. Next base: position 7,096 of record JAIOSQ010000046.1, read on the forward strand.
GTATTTGAGATTGTCTTGTTTGGCGGATTTCTCATCCACATCATATTTGGGCTGATCCTGCAGATCCAGAATTGGATGGCCAGGCCGAAAAGGTATAAGATAGAGGGGTTCTCTCACACTTCCTTTTTCAGTAAGTATATGATTCACACAGCCATTATCATTTTTATCTTCCTGGTGATACATTTTATTAACTTTTACTTTGTAAAGCTTGGATTCACAGAAGCCCCACAGGGGCCAAATGTGGTGACTAACAACCACGATTTCTATAATATGGTTGTGAATCTTTTCAGTACTACATGGTATGCCATCCTGTATATCGGGCTGATCATTATTCTCGGGTTCCATCTTAATCATGCCATACAGTCTGCATTTCAGTCATTGGGACTGTATCACAGCAAATACACACCTTTCATCAAGATGGTCGGGACACTATATTCTATCATTATTCCCCTTGGGTTTATCATCATACCCCTGTATTTCCTGATCAATTAATCTAAGAACGCAACGGATATTATAATACACATAAAATATGAAATTAGATTCCAAAATACCTGAAGGGCCTCTCGCCGAAAAATGGACTAATTATAAATCAAAGCAAGACCTTGTTAATCCTGCCAACAAAAGGAAAATAGATATCATCGTAGTAGGGACGGGACTTGCCGGGGCAGCGGCGGCTGCAAGCCTGGGAGAGCTTGGCTTCAACGTAAAGATATTCTGTATCCAGGACAGTCCGCGGAGAGCACACAGTATTGCTGCCCAGGGAGGGATCAACGCCACCAAAAACTATCCCAACGATGGTGACAGCATTTACCGTCTTTTCTATGATACTGTTAAAGGCGGTGATTACAGGGCTCGCGAAGCCAATGTTTACAGGCTGGCGGAGGTAAGCGACAACATTATCGATCAGTGCGTGGCACAGGGCGTTCCTTTTGCCCGTGACTACGGTGGATTGCTCGATAACCGTTCATTCGGTGGTGCACTTGTATCAAGGACTTTTTATGCCAGGGGGCAAACCGGACAGCAGCTTCTGCTCGGTGCCTACGGGGCACTCAGCAAAGAAATTCATAAGGGTTCCGTGGAACTTTTCACCCGCAGGGAGATGATGGACCTTGTGGTGATTGACGGAAAAGCCCGGGGTATCATTACCCGCAACCTCGTTAACGGAAAACTGGAAAAGTATTTCGGCCACGCTGTAGTCATCGCCACCGGAGGATACGGCAACGCATTTTTCCTTTCGACCATGGCGATGACCTCTAACGGAAGTGCAGCATGGCAGGTTTACAAGAA
>JAIOSQ010000063.1 GCA_021107535.1 Bacteroidales bacterium
AAGAGTACATTACGCCATGGCATTGCACCCTGCACCTGCAGATGTGCTCATGCTTTCCGGCGGATGGGACGGGGCACTACAGGAAATATTAAAATACCCTGTGACCCGCATAGATTATGTTGATCCCGATCCCTGGCTGTCAGAAGCAGCAGCCAGCTACCTTTTGATCGAATGGCCTGAACATGTCAATATCCGATATACTGACCCGCGCAGGTTTTTGCAGGAAACTCCTTATAAGTATGATGTAATTCTTTTGAATACCGGCCCGCCCAATACTGTTGGCAACAATCGTTTTTATACCAGGGAATTTTTCAGGAAGGCAAAAGCAGCCCTTCATCCAGGCGGCATCATTTCCTTAAATCTTGCTTCTGCCGGAAACTATCTGAATGAAGACACCCGCCTGCTGTATTCAAACATATACAATACATTGAAAAATACCTTTTTGCACATCCGTTTTATTCCCGGGGGCAGATCCTACTTTATTGCCTCGGATGAATCCCTGAACGGAGACATCACTGCATTGATACAGCAAAAGAACATCCCGACTGAATATGTCAATGCCTGGTATCTTGATATGCGTTTAATGGACAACCGGGCGGAGCTGATCCTGAACGAGTTGGACCCTGATGCAAGGATCAACGAAGATTTTTATCCCCTGGCGGCATACCTGAGCGTACGACAATGGCTGGGCTTGTTTCATCTTCAGGGCTGGTTTATCGCACTGATCCCCCTCATACTGATGACGCTTATCCTGCTCCGGATGAAACCCATTAGCCTGGGACTTTTCGCAAGCGGATTTACAGCCTCTTCGGCCGAGTTCATGCTCCTGATCGGATTTCAGGTGATCTATGGCTTCATTTACCAGATGGCCGGAGTCATCATCATGGCCTTTATGGCCGGACTTGCTGCCGGATCGGGGTATCTTCATAAATATTTCAGGAAAGAAGCACAGACATTTATTCGTATACAGCTGGGGATTGGCATCATGGCAGCCATCACCCCCTTTATCATGCTGGTGATGGATCATCAGGGATTTCCTGCCTGGCTGCCAGGGCTCATCATCATTTTGCTAACATTTTTGTTTGCCGTGCTAACAGGGATACAATACCAACTGGCAACCCGGCTAAGAAACGAGACAGTGCCGGAAGTGGCTTCGTCAACATACAGCGCTGACCTGCTTGGTTCTGCTTTCGGGATATTTCTTGTTGCCGTGTTCATCTTCCCCCTGATCGGGATGGTCTTTACGGGTTTGTTGTTGGCAGGTCTTAATTTTGTGGCAGCGGGGGTAGTTAGATGGAGACTTTGAGGACTGTGGGACTTTGAGACTATGAGACTATGGGAGTATGGGAATGTGGGACTGTGTGGACTAAGAGAGTTAGAGGTTTGGGTAAACGGATTAACTGATTAACAGATTAACTGATTAACTGATTAACTGATTAACAGTTTAGCAATTTATATTATATTTGAAAGCCATGTCAAAAAAGATAAGCAAACGCGAATTCATCAAATGTGCTGCACTCGGAGCATGTGGTGTGGCTTTTGGTTTGAATCACCTGGGTGCGGCCGGAAAGAGTCTGTTGCCGGATATACCGGCGGATCCCGCTGCACCTGATGATTTGTGGAAGTGGAGCCGTAGAGCAATATTCTATATGGAAACTCCAAAAGGGATCAAGTGCAAATTGTGTCCGCAGGCATGTGTGTTGAAGGAAGGTGAAACCGGCGACTGCCGAACCCGGGTTGTGAAAGACAACAAGCTTTACACCATTGCTTACGGCAATCCTTGCGCCATACATCTCGATCCCATTGAAAAAAAGCCGCTGTATCATTTTCTGCCGGCCAGCAATGCCTTCTCCATTGCAACGGCGGGCTGTAACCTGGCCTGCCTGAACTGCCAGAACTGGAATATCTCACAGCTAAGTCCGCTCGAAACCCGCAATTATGACCTGATGCCTGATGCAACTGTAAAGGAATGCATCAAAAATGAATGTCAATCTATTGCGTATACCTACAGTGAACCCATTGCCTTTTACGAATACACGCTCGACACCGCCAAGATCGCCCGGCAGGAAGGGATCAAAAATGTGTTTATCAGCGCGGGCTATATCCACAAAGCACCGATGAGAAAGCTCGCAAAATATCTTGATGGTGCCAACATTGACCTGAAGAGCTTTGACACTGAGATCTATGAGATGCTCAATGCCGGCACCCTGGAGCCTGTCCTCGACACACTGAAGATACTCAGGGAGGAAGGTGTATGGCTGGAAATCACCAACCTGATCGTCCCCACCTGGACAGATGACATGGACATGATAAAAAAAATGTGCGCATGGCTGGCAGATAATGGTTTTGAGAATACCCCTCTGCATTTCAGCCGTTTTCATCCCATGTATAAACTCACCAACCTTCCCCCTACCCCTCTTAACACGCTTAAACTTGCCAGGGAAACAGCCATTTCTGAAGGTATGAATTACATATATATCGGAAATGTGCCCGGCAGCGGAGCTGAAAACACCTATTGCCATCATTGCGGTGAATTGGTTATTGAAAGGAAAGGGTATCGGATACTGAGTAATAATATTAAAGGCAGTAATTGTAGTAAATGTGGTAATTCTGTACCGGGGGTTTGGGAGTGAGTGAGTTAGAGAGTCAGAGAATCAGAGAGTCAGAGAGTCAGAGAATCAGAGACTGTGAGACTATGTGACTAAGGGACTGAGCAAGCAATATCCAGTACACCTACGCTAAAGCTTCGGTGCACAAAGTAACCAGTAACCAGCATTATGCAAAACAATCAAAGCATCATATTTCTTGGCGACAGCCTGACAGAATGGTTTGAATTGGAGAAGTATTTCCCCGGTTTAGCGATCATCAATGAAGGGATCGCCGGCGATACCACCTATGGAGTACTTCAAAGACTGGAAGATATCATTAAAAAACCGGCAAAGAAGATCTTTTTAATGATCGGAATCAATGATATTTTTAATGATTTTCCTGAAGAAAATATCAAAGAGAACCAACAACTTATCATTGAACAGATCATCACTCTGGCAGCGCCTGCGGAGCTAATCGTCCAGAGTCTTCTCCCCGTTAATGAGCACATGCTGGGCATACCCGACAAGCTGAACCATCTGATCAGGCATATCAATAAGGACTTACAGGATCACTGCAAAAGCAACAAAGTGCAGTTTCTCGACCTGTACACGGAGTTCCTGTCGGGGGATGAAATGAACAGCAAATACACTACCGATGGCGGGCATCTGTCAGAAAAAGGATATGAGGCCTGGGCGGGCTTGATTGCACCCTTTTTATAAAAAGAACTTCAATATATCGCTCAATCGTTCAATCTTATACCAGCCCCTGATCAAGCATCGCATTGGCAACCTTCAGGAAGCCGGCGATATTGGCGCCTTTTACGTAATTAATATATCCGTTTTCTTCGGTGCCATGGGTTACACATGCTTCATGAATGCTGCACATGATGTGGTGAAGCCTGTCATCCACTTCTTTTGCCGGCCAGTTAAGTTTCATGGAGTTTTGCGACATTTCCAGTCCTGAGGTGGAAACACCACCTGCATTCACAGCTTTTCCGGGCCCAAAGAGGATCTTGTTTTCATGGAATACTTCCACAGCTTCCGGGGTAGATGGCATGTTTGCGCCTTCAGCAACACAGATACATCCGTTCTTCACCAAGGCTTCAGCATCTTCCTTGTTCAGCTCATTCTGTGTAGCACAAGGGATGGCAACATCACATTTTACTTCCCAGGGATGTTTGCCCTGATGAAACTGTGCTTCCGGAAATTCATAGGTATAAGGCTTTACGATATCCTGGTTAGAGGCACGAAGTTCAAGCATATAATTGATCTTTTCACCTGAAACACCTTCTGGGTCATAAATATACCCGTCGGGGCCGGAGAGGGTCACTACTTTGCCACCCAGTTCATTGATCTTCATGGCAGCACCCCAGGCAACATTTCCAAAGCCCGAAAGGCAAACGGTCTTGCCTTCGAAGGTCTCACCTTTAGTGGCCAGCATTTCCTTGGCGAAATAAACTGAGCCAAAGCCTGTGGCTTCCGGGCGGATGAGGCTTCCTCCCCAGTTAATACCTTTACCGGTAAGCACGCCTGTATGTTCACGGGTAAGTTTTTTATACATGCCATAAAGGTACCCGATCTCACGGCCACCAACACCGATATCACCGGCAGGCACATCGGACTGAGGCCCGATATTTCTCCAGAGTTCCAACATGAAAGCCTGGCAGAAACGCATGATCTCGGCATCAGATTTTCCCTTTGGGTCGAAATCGGAACCACCTTTACCCCCACCCATGGGAAGGGTGGTCAGGCTGTTCTTGAATATCTGCTCAAACCCCAGGAACTTAAGGATACTGAGATTAACACTGGGGTGAAAACGTAAGCCACCTTTATATGGTCCGATTGCATTGTTGAACTGTATCCTGTAACCCAGGTTAACATTTGTTTTGCCATCATCAGCCATCCAGGAAACCTTGAAGGTGATGATCCGGTCGGGTTCAACCAGCCTGTCAATGATGCCCGCCGTCTCAAAATGGGGGTTTTCATTCACGGTTTCCTCAATTGATTCCAATACTTCCCGCACTGCTTGCAGATACTCTGATTCTCCGGGATGTTTCCTGGAGAGATCATTCATAATTCTTTCTAAATCCATTGCCTTAAAATTTAAATATTTATATGCTGTATTTTGTTAATTAATAACAGTGTGAATAATTTAACAGTGCAAAGATATACCTATTAGAATTACAAAAACAAAAAAACCGA
>JAIOSQ010000072.1 GCA_021107535.1 Bacteroidales bacterium
AAGATAAATTAGGGGGAGATCGTGAATATTTTACAGAGATAATAATACGATTAGAGAAAAAACTTGATACGATTGAAGCATGTTTAATCAATGCGAGAGAAGTGATAGATGCTAAAAATGAATTAATTAAGTATTTAAAAGAGCATCAAGAAAGTGTGTCATAATTGTGTCAAAAAGGTATAAATATACACATAGGATGTATGTGTAATAAGTGGTAAATCAGTAAGTTAGAATGCGGAAAAAGGTGAGATCGAATCCCCCCCTCTCCGCACAATGAGTTTTAAATTTTGAATTTTAAGTTTTAAATTAGCATTAAATAACACTTTTTATTAAAACTTAAACAAATTGTTCTTTACATTATAAATTGTACACACAGAATACAGAATTGTAAATCATTTCGGGGTATAGCGCAGTCCGGTTAGCGCACCTGCTTTGGGAGCAGGGGGTCGTAGGTTCGAATCCTACTACCCCGACAATCAAAAAAGCCCTTCACGACAGTGAGGGGTTTTTTATTTTATAGCCGAGGCGAAAGCTTGCTTTCAAGCCGAGGAAATAAAATAAAAAAACGCTGAGAGCGAAGCGATTAAGGGCTTTTTTGATTGTACCTCCCCCCAACGGATCAGCGAAGCGAAGCTGAGCTAATCCTACTACCCCGACTTGAAAATCAAAGACTTACACAGATGTGTGAGTCTTTTTTTATTTGCGGTGTCAACATCATATTCATAATTGAACGCCTCCTCTATTCAAGACTACCAGCATATAAGTTGCTAACAGCATAGTGAGCTTTGACAAAATAATTTGGCTTACATCATAATAAAACTCTTTACTAATTTCTTAACACAATCAGTTGTTCTCCTACTTTTTTAAAAACGGTTTTGGCACTTGTGGTAATCCTGCCCACTGCGCAATATCGTTATAACCTTTTGCAATATCTTGTGCAATGCTTATTCCATGCTTAATACCTTTTACTGTTTTATGAAGCTTAGAATCTTCATTGCCTAAATCTTCTGCCAAACGCTTTAACTTGTTGGCTATACCTTTTTTCTTAACTTCTTCTTTGCTTTTGCATTGTTCTGCTTGTTCAAGATCTTCTGCCATGCTTTCCAGCTCCTTTGCTTCTTCCTTATGACCTCCTTTTGATAGTAATTGAGCTAATCCATTCAAATCGCCTTGCAAATCATTATTGCAATTATAAAAGTTAAATTCTTTGTGAGTGGAGCTATCAATATTTTGACCAGCAATAGTCATCGTTCCAGAACCTATAATAATGTTAAGACTCTCAATGATAACCTGAATAGGTATATCCTGATCTGAATAACTATCATAAATCATTGTTTTATTGTTGATCAGCCTACAAACAGGCAGCTGGCTTATTGATAGTACAATATCCTTCTATCGGTAATGTTCCAAATAATTAGCATTTGAGCATTTAGATCCGAATCTTCCGGTTTTGAAATTGTACCCCAAGATAATACCGAACAACTACTATTTAATCTAATTATACTTTCAGGGGATTGAGAAATCTTTTCTAAAGCTAATATTTCACAGTTATTTTTGTCAAATTCAGGTTGATCAGCAAAAGAATAAATGATTAAGACAAAAGCCAATAAGGGGATATACCACAACCTTTTTCTTTTTGATATATTTTTTATTATAAAAAGTGAAGTTGTGCCAAAAGCAAAAAACAAACATAGTGTAATCGGCATTATTGTGTCATAACGAAGCACATTCGGACGGTAATCCCTATAACCACCTAAAGGCAATAAAAGAATGAATAGCAATGAAAATAACCCGATCCACTTAAAAACACTCAATACTTTCTTACTCTCAGTTGTATTGAACATTCTTAAAATGATCACTACGTTTGCTCCCAGAACCAAAAATAAAACAGGAAAACCTAATTTTTGGGTGAACTGGTAATAGATTCCCTTCGGGATACTTAGATATAAATTACTCAATGAGGCGGAGTAAATACTGCTGTGTGAATTATATTGCCCCAGGTACAACGAGTATAAAGAGAAAAAACTAATGGGAACTACTATAAACCAAAAATATTTTGGAATGTTTCTTAGGGTATTTACAAAGCTATATTTGATGCTATCATCATTTGACCTAATAAAGATGCTCTTCATGCTCCATAGCAAGGCGATAAAAGAAAATGCCAGAACTATTCCAGGGTTTAGGGGCCCGCTTAAGCTTACTATCAATCCTAAGGGAATCCAGAGGAGTAAGATTATAAAGTGAAATCGTACTTTCTTTTCATGATAGAAATGTCTTATAAAAGGCAAAAAATAAAAAATCAATAATGCACAAGGTAAGGCATAAGAAAATGTATAAGTAATGGATGGGTCAATAACTCCCATATAATTACTATAACCATTAGTTTGAAATAAGGGGGTGATCAGAGCTGCGGCTATAATAAAATCCATTGTGAGCATATTAATTGTACCACATATGGCAATTGCCAGAAATATTATTAAGCATATTTGAATAATAGTTTTCGCAATTGCACATGACAAATAAACACTATTTATTGGATCAGTAAATCGCTGTATTAATAAAGGCATATTAATCATATATTCCTTAAATGACCAATGTGTGAAAAAGCGATTCGGGTTAGGATAAGTTTGCTGATTCTTGATAGCTTGAAATCCTAATGGGCTCTCAAATAGTGGTTTAAAATGATCAGCAGGAACTATACTTTCTGCTATATCACCGTCTAAAGGAGCGTTATAATGCTGCATAAAGGAATAACCAATATCCAACATTATAAAAAGAAGGAGGAGAATATAAATAATTCGTTTAACCATAATTTGTATTTGCTTGCCGCCAACTTATTTCTTGTTCACCTTTTATACCTGATACACCAATATAGTGTGAATAAAAGCACGTTGGACTAAACAAAGCATTTATTCATTGACAAGTTTTATCCGCATAAGCCAGTAAATTTAAGAGTTGAACCAACAAGAGTTAAAGCTTATATTTTGGAGATCGATATCAGCTAAAATACCAAAGATTTAATTTATAGTATCCCCTTATTCATCTCATCCAATTCATCATTTTTAAAGCTTTCCAGATATGCCCTGGTAACTTCTTCAGTTCTATGGCCTAGGGCATCACTAATCTTAGATGTTGAATATCCAAGATTTTTCATGACCATCGCAGATTAGATCAATATAATAAGAAATGCTCATCAGGAGGTGATCTGTTAGTACCAATAAATCTGAAGATTCGCGTGAGCGGGTTAATCTACAGTTTTAAATTTCCCCTGAAAGAACCTTAGATCCTCAGGCTCATAAACAAACTCTAAGCCTTTGATAGTTTCTCTTTTGTTATAGAGCTCAATTATACCTTCGGCTACCACATCCATATGTGCATTTGTATACGCTCGCCTGGGAATAGTAAGCCTCACCAGTTCAAGGGCTGGACGGTAGTTTTTACCTGTTTTTTTATTTCTTCCGCTCGACACATTCCCCCTTTCCATAGCACGTATGCCCGATTCAACAAAGAGAGCAGATGCCAGTGCTTGTGCAGGATAATTGTCCTGATCGATATGAGGAAGAAACCTTTTAGCATCAAGAAAAACAGCATGTGTGCCAATTGGCTCAACAATAGGGATTCCTGCATCAAAAAGCTTCTTTCCCAGATATTGGGTTTGTTCAACTCTTGATTTAATATAATTATAATCGATCATTTCACGAACACCCTCAGCATGCATTGCCATATCGCCGGCCGACATACCACCATTGGTTCTGGTTCCCTCATATATACGTAACATGGATAAAGATTTTCTATGGAAGTCCTCATCATCTCTAATCCCTAAAAACCCACCAATATTTACAAGGTAGTCTTTTTTACTGGAGACGGTACAACCATCACCATAGCTAAACATCTCACGTAAAATTTCTTTTATGGTTGAATTCAGGTAACGCGGGTCTTTTTTCTTAATCATATAAGCATTCTCCACAGCCCGTGTGGCGTCAAACATTACAGGAATATTATGCTCTTTACAGAATAAATATACATCCTTCATATTATCCATATGCACAGGCTGACCACCTGCCAGGTTTACACTAAACTCAAAGCTAATGTACGGGATTGAACCTTCACCATGTTCATCAATTATATTTTTTATTTTTTGAATATTAATATTTCCTTTCCATAAGAAATTGGAGGTTGGTATATGTGCTTCATCGCAGATAACATCAACAAATGTACCTCCCGCTTTTTCCTGGTGCAGTTTTGTAGTAGTGAAATACATATTGCCAGGCACATAACCATCCTTAATCAATACTTGCGACATAATATGTTCGGCAGCACGTCCCTGATGTGTAGGGATTATATATTTATATCCGGTTATATCCCTAAGTGCCGTGATCATATCAAAATAATCTTTACTGGATGCCGGAGTTTCATCACCTTCATTATACATGGACCACTGCGTGATAGTTTGGGCTGTGGTTCCCGAATCTGTAAGGAAATCAATAGTTATATCTTTCGAAAGAAGCAAAAAAGTATTATATCCTACTTCTTCAACTATCTCTTCGCGTTCTGCTTTTGTAGCAATACCAACATATTCAATGGTTTGAATACGATATGACTCACAATTAAAGTCAAATTTATTAAGGATTGGGTTATTCCAGGAAAAGATTGCTTCATCTTGCCATTCCGGTGTATTTTTAAGTTCATAAGATGTTAACGAATCCCTCTCCTGATATACCTCTTTAATGGCTTTAGCAATATTGAAAATCTGATCGTTTGTTAAGCCCAGACGAGGTATTTGAACTGGTAAAATACTATCTTTTTCATATACTCCATCTATCAAGCACCTTATACCGGCTTTAAGATATATTAATGCAGCCAGTGCCTGTGCCTGATTTTCATGAATATTGGGTAAAAACTCAGCAGATTTTATGTACGCTCCATCTGCACCTCTATACAGAGGCACTCCTTCTAAACATGCGCAAAAATAACTAATCTGTTGATCTATCCATTTCGACTGGGCTTCATAGATCATTTCATGAATACCGATCTGAAACGATTCCATTGCACGACCCGACATGCCACCATAAGTATGAAGCCCTTCGTACACAACAACTTCATTCATATACTTTTCGTAAGTTTTGTAATCGCTCGATGCAATCAGACCACCAATATTACACCTTGCTCCCTGGCTTGCATCCAGAATACAAATATGAGCCGCCTGGGATATAGTATAAACTATGTCTTTAATTGTCTTCTGGCTGAAATTTTTGTCATTTTCTTTTATTAATACAGCAAGTTCAGCAATATAAGAGATATTGACAACTAGTTTAGTGTTGTATTTTTCGGCAAGTTTCTTGACGAGCTCAAGATGATCTATCGAAACTGGCCTATAACCATCTGTATAAAGGTCAATAAAAATATAAGAAACAGTTGTGTCTGTATTAAGCTCAGATTCAAGTTCCTCAAGATCAATATTGCCTGTGTACAGTGGATCTTTTGAGTTAACAATTTGCTTAAATTTGCCCTTTTCGTATTCTACCATTAGTCTTGGCATAGTGGCATTAGAAAGCACTTTATTACCCTCAGCAACCATTGTTACTGTTATCAGTTTTACAGCCCCTTTTAGGTTATGTACCGGACAAACGTATTTATGACCAAACACATCGCCAACTGCAGTTACAAGTTTTTCAAAATTACGACTACCGGCATAGGTTTCATCACCCACTAAACTGCCTGATTCCTGCTCCTGACTTTTTGCACTGGTCCCCTGACTCACCATATCAAATGCAACTTTGTTGCTATTGATATTAAATGTGTTGTACCCAGCTTCGCGCAATTCAACTTCGCGGTGATAGTACGTAAGGATATTTAAATTCTTTACGGTCTTTATTTTATGCGGTTCTGCTTTCATTATAACTTGCTTTAAAAATTTATTATAGAAATCACCTATCGTTATTAGGGGTAAATATATGGGATAATTACGTTTAACACGTTAATATTTCTGTATTTCTTTCTTAAATATATATTTTTCCTTTAACAGGGCTTACAGATAAACATTATATATATTGGCCCTGCGAAATTTATTCTAATTCTGTTTTAAGAAAAATGTACTACCATAATAATAAAAGACAAAATTGTCCCATGGATTACCCCGTTGGCGCGAATCGGGGAATCAGGGAATCAGTGAATCAGAGATTCAGAGACTTAGTGACTGTGGGACATTGTGAGAAACAGACCATAGCGATTTATAGAAGCAAATAACATCAATTATTTTTGGCATAATTTTGGAATAATCCGTGCAAACATCTATAGTTAATATTTTAAGTAATCATTAAAAACCAATTAAAATGAAAAAGTCAGTCTTGATTTTGTTATCCTTTACTATGTCCATATTTGTCGTGGCTCAGGAATCACCTAAAATCAAAGAAGTAGGAATTGTCTTTAGCAGTCTGGATAATTTTGGGTTAACTTTCAAAATCGGTAAAGAAAATTCCCTTTGGAGGTTTAATACTTTATTAATCAATGGAGGAAATATGGAAGAAACTTTGGACAGTGTCGTGTCAAAAACGAGTAGCGTGGGATTTGGGTTTGGTTTTGGGAAAGAATACAGAAAAATCCTTGTGAAGAATTTTGAATTAAGATTTGGTGCCGATTTATCATTTAGATATATCCATCAGAAGAGTGAATTAAATGATAATGCAGTAAACGGTTATGATAGGTCAAGAAACAAAACATTTTATGAGCCAAGGTTTAATTTAGTATTTGGGTTCAATTATGTAATTAATGACCAATTCATAATAGGTGCTGAAATCTTGCCCTATTTTAGCTACACATTCGGGTCAATTGATGAAATACATAGTGTTGATGATAAAGAAATGAAAACAGATATTTCAGGATTTCATTATGGATTATCAAATACTTCCATTATGTTGTCTTTAGGGTATAGGTTTTAATGAGTAGATAGATGAGGTTTTAAGCAGAATGCCAGTAGATCCATTATGCCAGCCTTTCAACAATCCACCTGACCCGACAGGCAAGAGGACGACCAATCAATCTTGTTTCTCAAAATTAAAATCTCGCTGACTTAATCAATTTGAAGCTAAAGAAAGCAGCATCCGCTTTCAGATGGATATAATACATTCCAGGAGGGATCTCAGGCGTATTCATGATTATCGAGCATTCCCCTTTGCCGTAATGCCCTGACATTCCATCAACTATTCGTCCTGTATTATCATAAAGGGATAATTGAACCTCAGAGGCAGTTTTTAATTCGAATTCAATCTGTATCCTGTCGCTAAAAGGATTGGGATACACTTTAATATTAGTACTCAATATCGACACATCCCCTACTCCAACAATAGCATCAAGGTCGAAGGTATACATGGATCGTCCGTAGGTAGCTGCGATCAGCTTCCGTTCAAGGTCATGTAAACGAATATCCACAACAGGAACGTTGGGCAAGCCTGCTCCAAGTGCTTCCCAGCTCTCTCCATAGTTCCATGTCACATATACTCCGAAGTCGGTAGCCACATAAAGGCATGAATCGATGGAAGGATCCACAATGATATCATTGACAGGTGCTTCAGGAAGGCCTGAGGAAATATCAATCCAGTTCATACCTGCATCGTCAGTCATGAATACATGTGGCAGGTAGGAGTCATAACGATATCCCGAAAAACATACAAATGCCCTTTCTGCATGATGTGGATCGGCAGCCAGGCCTGTCACCCATCTTAATGGCAGGCCATCCGATATTTTAGTCCAGTTCGTTCCCCCGTCAGATGTTACCCATACATTGCCATCATCTGTCCCGCAATAAATATAGTCAGTATTGGCAAGTGTTGCAGCTATAGCAGTAATAGTTCCATAAACAAGATTATGATTTCCCGGGCCATTGCTCAGATCAGGGCTGATGGCCTCCCAGGATACGGCCCTGTTATCGGATCGGTATAGCCTGTTGGCACCAAAATATAATATTGAGGGGTCGATAGGATCAAAAACAACAGGGCTTTTCCAGTTCTTCCGGTCAGCAGGGCTTATCCCTGTTGTTGCACCGGTGAAAGATGTGCCTCCGTTCGTTGATCTGCCCAATCCGCCATACTGATATTCAGCATATACATACGTATTGTTAAGAGGGTCAACGAGTACATAAAATCCATCGCCACCATAAATGCGCTCCCAGTCATCAGTATTCCCGGTCATGGTCCGGTTGGTACCCATATCCTGTGCGCCACCATATAAGCGTTCAGGCACGAGTTCATCCACTTCGCAGGTATAAAACTGCATGATGGGAAGGTTTTCCAAATGTGTCCAGCTGCTGCCCCCATCTTCCGATATATACAGGCCTCCATCATTACCCAGTATAAGTCTTTCATGATCCATCATGTGAGCCACAAGGTCATGCTGGTCAACATGGACTGAACTTGATATGTTTGTATATGATCCTCCTCCATTGATGGTTTTGTAAAGATCTAAACCTATAGGATAGACAATATCAGGATCTGTCGGATCAACATGTATCCTTCCAAACCACCATCCATAGGAAACGTACATATTTGAAAGGGAAGCATCATTTGTCCGGATCCAGTTATTTCCGTTGTCGCTGGTTTTATAAATGCCTGCAAAATACCCAATAGAATCAGCATAGATAGCATATAGGATTTCAGGATTAGATGCTGAAATGTCAATTCCTATCCTGCCCACATTATAAGAGGGCAGGTCGTTTGTTAGCTCAGTCCAGTTGTCACCCCCATCCGTGGTTTTGTATATTCCGCAGGTAGGTCCGCCATATTGCCTACGATCGGGCTTTCGTATTCTTTCCCACATAGCGGCATACAATACATCAGGATCATCAGGATCCATTACCAGGTCGATCCCCCCTGTTGAATCAGAGATGAATAATACTTTTTCCCAGCTGGCTCCTCCGTCCTGGGTTCTGAAGATACCTCTTTCAGTATTATTTGAGAACAGGCGTCCCATTGCTGCCACATAGACTATATTATGGTCCTGAGGATGGATTACCACCCGGCCGATACTGCCACTTTCTTCCAGCCCGAGATGCTCCCATGATCCTCCCCCATCAAGAGATTTATAAACACCAAATCCATCATATGCAAGAGATCCTCCTCCTGCATTCGATTCACCGGTTCCTACATAGAGAATCTCAGGGTTGGAGGCTGCAATTTCTATATCCCCGATAGAAAGGCTTAGTTCTTCTTCAAAAACAGCAGACCAGCTGCCACCTGCATTCAGGGATTTAAAGATCCCTCCGCTTGCAGCACCTAAATATATAACTGAAAGGTCGGAAGGGTGCATGGCCACCGCAGATATCCTGCCACCCTGGTTTAAGGGACCGGCAAATTCCCAATTAGCCTGAGCCCTTACCGAGACTGTCTGTTTTTTGATAGTACCGGCCTTTTGAAAAGCTATTTTATATGCCTGGTAGTTGATTGCTCCCTGAGGGAATGCACGCTGCCTGAAAAACCAGTCGTTAGGGGCTTTTGAGATTTTATCTTTTTCTATACTCTCACTATTCTTACAAATCAATCCTATACAGAAAGCTAAAAGCAGTAAGACTGAAAATACAGCTAAGGATATTTTAGTTTTTTTTGAATTCATGGTGCAGAAAAATCAGTTTTAAGAACGTAGATTATCAAAGCCAGCCGGATTGCTATCGCATGTGTATTAAGCCTATCTTATTTATAAATACACAAATAAGCGGCAGGGGCCTCCGACCTGACTTTATCCTACAAATGTAGTTAAGAATCTGAATATGGTTTATAATTATACACACAAGCCCCGCTCGCCTGAATCTTCAGATTCGTACGTAATATTGGCTCGTCTCCCGACAAACATGTATCGTTCAACACCGGCTGGCACGCATGTATGCAGGTGTTCACTTTCACCGGAATCTCCAGATAGTACAAACAATCTAAAAATAAGTAAGCAATTATTCTATTAACAACATTTGTTTGGTATTTGTATAATCAGCTGTATACAATCTATAAAAATAGAGTCCGTTTGCCAGTTTATAAGCATCAAATTCTACCGAATGATATCCTGCTAAATAATCCTGGTTAACCAATGTAGTCATTTCATTACCCACAATATCGAACACTTTTAATAAAACATGTGTATCCTTTGGTAACTCGAATTTAATTGAGGTAATTGAATTAAATGGATTGGGATAATTCTGTGCTAAATTGAAATCTGCCGGAACATCAGATGTTGTAATCTCTGAGTTTTTAGGTTGATTGTCAATAATAATGATGCAATCGTTACCTTCAATGTACTGGCCGTCAATTAAGTTACCAGTAATAGTTAGAATCAGCTCGTCGCCATCACTAACTTCCCCTAAGGCAGTAACGAGTTCCTGGGTGTTGAATTTTACTATTAGATCATAAAAGCCATCAGGACCTTCTTCTGTATTGTTGCATTCTCCTTCTCCTTCTACAGGTACTGTTACATCTTCAATCGACCACATTACCGGTGCCACACCTTCTAAAAGCAATGTTGCAGGATCAATTGTTGTTATATCGAAGGATTCTGTTCCAAGAATAGCGGTAGGTACTTTGCCTGCCGAGTTGATATTTATTGGATTTGGCCAAGAAGCTGGATGGATGTCAAAATCAACAAGCATAACTGGCGGTGGTGGGGCCACTTTTTCTAATATAAATAATGCCCAACAGGTGTTTACTAAATTATCTCCGTAAAAAAACCCAACTGGCCAAGCTCCATCGGGAAACTGGGCATCAACTAAGTAAGTTGTAAATGCTTCATACCAGTTTATCATATTAGTACCATCATTAATATAACCAATTGAATAACTCTCAAATCCTTTCATCAAACAATACATTGCTTGAATATGTGTCTGCCAACCCATATCAAATGGTGGTCCTGTAAAAGGATCATTCCAGTGAGTTTCAATAAAGCCTAATGCGTTTTGAACACGATCATTTCCAAGATCATCTCCAAGGAATGCCATTTCAAACAAAAGATTACCGGTTTTCAATGAATTCACCATATTATTTGGTTCCTCATAACCTGAACCTCCGTTTTCATCGTTTTGAATGAAATCAACCCAAAAAGTGAGTTTATCCTTTATACTTTGTGGGATAGTAGCTCCAAAAGCTTCAGCATACCTGAGGCCTAATACAACATAACCGGTGTGAGAATTATCACTATACGGGGTATTATCCCAATGAATATAATTTGGTCCATATCCCCAGCCACCGTACTCATTACCGAGGGGGTCATCGTCGTTCTGACCCCATTCAAAATAGATGAGCATTTGATCTACAACCTCTGCATAGGTTTTACCATTCACCACGTCATTTCCCGATACAATGATCCTGTCAGGAGTATAACTGGCTGCCAAGGCCATCAATGCAATAGAGACGTTATAAGTTTCATGCCAACTACCTGCTTGACATATATAGATTCCAATTTTATCATCTTTCGCTTGGCTAAAGAGATAATTAAATCCATCAATAACATTTTGAGAATACTCATAATCAGGATTAAATGGTGAATCGTAATAATCTTCGTAAGCTTTATCACAAAGTTTTGTTAAAGCAAAACCTGTGTGAGCTACATGATCAGGAATTCCAGCTAAATCATACCAGGAACCATCATCGTGTTGATTCGCAACAAGCCAGGTCAGTCCTAAATCAATACTTGCCAGAATCTCTTCTTCGGTAGGAGGTTGACTGAATATAAGAACAGGTGTTATTAGAAGTATCAAGATACAGCTAATCACTTTGGGCCAAATAAATAATAGTAACTTTTTCATTTCAATAAATTTTAATTAATATTATGATTGTGCCTTTAGATTTGCTTTCACTTAATACCACTGTTTCCCATAGGCAATTCATTTAATTATTTTACAATATTGAGTTTTATGTTTGAACTGATTTATGTTTTAAAATGTGGAACAATAAGATGAGTAATCTTAGTATGGTTTTAGATTAATAAACAAATAGTTTATTTACGATAACGTAAATATACAACATGAATGGCTAAATAGCAAGGAGATAGGTGTAGAAAATATTGTTAAGACAAAGTTTCACTATCCTAAACAGGTTTTAGTGATTCAAACCTTCAATAATGTTACCTATCTGTTAAGTCCGCAACCTGTGAACACTTCCATCCGGAAATATTTAAACACCTCATTAAAAGAATACTGAGTATTACATCTTTCATATAAACAGCATATTAGGACATCTCAAAGTTATGGGATCAAGTGCTCACTTTATAACAGTCCGGGTTGTTCACTTTGTCCGGTATATGCAATTAAACATCATATTGTAATTTGTACACTCTAAACTGTAAATTGTAAATTATGCGACCCCGCAGGGGTCGTGTGCATCATTGCTTATCTTTTTGCTATAAATATATGATGCCTCCGGCATCAATGTCTTAACATATTGCAGGGTATATCGCCAGGAAAATCCGGATCCCGGAGGCATCCCATGTTTATAGCACTCTGGGTAGCAAATATCATACACCTCTCCCGGATTATCGCAACCAGGTGCATTATCATGGATTTCAATAGCACCGCCCGGGTCAGCTCTGTTAATCCGTTAATCCGTTAATCCGTTAATCCGTTAATCCGTTAATCCGTTAATCCGTTAATCCGTTAATCCGTTAATCCGTTAATCCGTTAATCCGTTAATCCGTTAATCTCAACCTATTCAGGGTTTGCATCATTGATTATCTCTCTGCTATAAACATATGATGCCTCTGGCATCAATGTCTATACGTATGGCATGTGTTTTACCAATAAATCCAGGATCCCGGAGGAATCCCATGTTTATAGCACAGCATTCAAAGAAATGAATTTACGACCCCGGAGGGGTCGCATAAAACATTAAGGATCAGCCAATATCAATTTCCCTGTAATGGAAGAACCAGCATTTGTGAGATTGATCAAATATATTCCTGGCTGTTCTTTCAGGTTTATTTCTAAATCATTATTATTGTCATATTCACAGGCAAACACCAGTTGTCCCTGTAAGCTATAAACCTGCAAGCTGCCACTTGCATATTGATCAGGGATTTCTATTTTAATCCGTCCGTTTGAAGGATTAGGATAAATATTTAGCTCAGGCTGTTTCGCATTCGTCCATTCCCGGATGTTTACCATACCTCCGGTAAAGGTTTTGAATATCGTCCCATTGCTTCCCATCACCAGGCCTTCATCTTCATTAAAAAAGCATAAGGCATACATATCTCTTGTACACGGCGGATCAAGTGGAAACCAGGTATCCCCTCCATCAATGCTCTTTAGGATGTTAAGCTCATTTTCAGTCCCTGTCAAGTATACGACATCAGTTCCAATGAACTGCATGTCCTGATAGTCAATAAACCCAACACCGGTTTCCACCTCCTCCCAGGTATCTCCTGAATCTATTGTTTTTAAAAGAATATTTTCCCCAAGTAAATAGCCCACATCCTGACTGATAAAATATATCTTATTGATAATATTATTGTGATAATAATCCTGTAAGACCCAGGTTTCCCCTTGATCATTGGTAACAAAGACATACGCATCCCCACCGTCATCAGAAACGGCAATGCCTTTTGATTCACTAATAAACACTAAGTCTTTAATTTCTAGATTATTATTAGGAGAAATTATTGTTTCATACCAATTCTCCCCGCCATCAATAGTTTTATAAATGGCAGCATCATAATCAAATGCTCCTGCAATGAATCCTAGCGATGCATTCATGAACCAAATACTATTCGCCCAAAAATAAGAAGTGAAAGTAATTTCGAAGCCCTGCCATGTATCTCCTCCGTCATATGTCCGGTAAAAACTGATAGTGGGTTCATCACAGGTAAAGCCGGTATCCGCATTAAGGAAATAAGACACCCCGCCGATGATTGAGGGTTGACAATTTGTCCAGGTATACCCTGAATCAGTTGATTTAATCAAACCCCAATAAAATTCTTTCCCGCCCCTTGCATAAATAACACTATCTGAAAATAATTGTGTTTCAAGAAAATTAAACATGAATGCCTGGTTGGCATATGCTTTATCCCAGTTTGCACCGTAATCTATAGTTTTAAAGATCTGGCCATTGTCTCCAACGCAATGTCCAATTCCAGATTCGTGCATACACAGTCCATTTAGCTTCCATGAACCAATGTTAGAAGTTATTTCCTGCCAGGTTTCTCCAGCATCAGTGGTTTTCAAAATATTATTGCTGTACCACACAACAGCACCAATTGAATAGCCGGTATCCTTGTTTAAAAAGAAAAATCGTCTGACAGAATTAAAAGCATTCGAATAAACCTGCTCCCATGTAGCACCTCCATCAGATGTTTTAAGGATTAAATGTTCGCTATAACCAGAACTATCGCCATGGGCCCCGATAAACCCAATTTCTTCACTATTGAAATATAATGAACTGATTTGGAAATCATCTATCAGATGATTTACGCCTGCATATTCCCAGGAAATTCCAGCGTCATCGGTGTGTAAAAATCCACTGTCGCCAGAAAGTGTTAAATACCCGGTAAACTGGTTCACAAACTGAATCTCAGTAAGGGTGTAAGTGCCGGTCGGAAATATGGTATCCCAACTTAAACCACCATCAATGGTTTTTAAAAGTTGCTTACTCTTTTCGATGATGTAACCAGTATTCTCATCCGTAATAAAAATATCATTATAAACATCCGAACTATGAGTGGCTTCATTTGAGAGGTCAATCCAGCTATTTCCGCCATCGTCGGTTCTGATGATGCTGAAATTTGATCCAACAGCAAAGCCCCTGTTGTCGTTCACAAAATGGATGCTATGAAGATGCATATTTGAAACACCTGCCGGGTTATATAGGATATCCCAATTATCGCCTTGATCATCAGAATATATTATTGTTGAATGAGTTCCGACGGCAATAATCCTGTCATTCGGTAATATCTGACAATCTTTAAGGGAACTTTCAACAGGAAAGGGATTGATCCTTTCCCATGGAGGGGTCTGAGAAAAACCAACACCGGCTATAAAGCAACCTAAAATAGCCGGAGCAAAGAAAAAACTAAAAGATCTCATTCATAAATTTATTTCCTTAAAGATAAAAAGAATTTGTTGGCAAAATGAGAATATGTTAAATAAATTTGGTTGATATAATCATTAGCTTTGAGCGGTCGGTATGCCACAATGCAGCTGACCCATGAAATTATTTTAAAATATGCCCGAAAGCAAAAACGAAAAGTCAATTCTTTCTTCAGACAAAATTTATGACGTTGTTATCATCGGTGCAGGAATCGGCGGATTAACTGCAGCAGCGATACTTGCCAAATCCCGTATGGATGTCTGCGTTGTTGAAATGGCAGCACATCCGGGTGGT